>JAPLJV010000009.1 GCA_026388415.1 Deltaproteobacteria bacterium
TTACGAACCAGAGGGAACTCATCGTGGCGACGGCCGCAGAGGTTATGAAAAAGAAAGGCGTCACGATTGAATATCTAATCGGAACGATGATCGAGCTTCCCCGAGCTGCCGTTATTGCCGATCAGATCGCTAAAGAGGCCGAGTTCTTCTCCTTTGGCACGAACGATCTCACCCAGACCACCTACGGCTTCAGTCGTGATGATGCTGGTAAATTCATCAATTACTACCGGGACAATAATATCCTGGATAACGATCCCTTCCAGACTCTGGACGAAGAAGGAGTCGGTTATCTGGTCAAAATGGGAATTGAAAAGGGACGTAGCACGCGACCGTCCCTTAAAGTTGGCATCTGCGGTGAACACGGCGGAGATCCGGCGAGTGTTGAGTTCTGTCACAAGGCCGGATTAAACTATGTAAGCTGTTCTCCTTATCGGGTGCCTATCGCCAGACTCGCGGCGGCCCAGGCCAGGCTTAAGGAAAAAGGCATGGGGGCGCTGGTATCAAAATAGGAGCGAGCCCGGCGGCGCAGCGACGAATTGCATTTGACATCTTTTGTTACTATGTGACATAGCTATGCTTATCAGAATTAGGAGGCATTTATGGCCAAGAGCGAGTTTTTAGTACATTTAAATGACACCAATTATGAGGAACAGATAAGCAAATCTGACAAGCCTGTTCTGGTTGACTTCTGGGCTCCCTGGTGCGGACCATGCAAGGCCATTGGACCTCTCGTCGAAGAGATTTCCAATACTTATAAAGATCGCGCCGTGATCGCCAAGATAAATGTGGATGAGAGTCAGAAGGCGGCATCAGCCTATGGGGTAAGAAGCATCCCCACGCTTATCCTGTTCAAGGACGGCAAGATATTTGATACCATCATCGGCCTGGTGCCCAAAGAACGCCTGGAAGAATTAATTAATAAGGCACTTTGATCACTATATTAGTAAGTTAGAAATCGTATTCTGCGTATTTTTGCAGAATACGATTTCGTTAACGCACTTATCCCATTTTCGGGAAAGGGAATACCTGTGCAGACAAAAAAGTTATTTCTGATTGCGGCCTTGCTGCTCTTTATTTCAGGGTGTGCCTTGTGGAAAAGTAAGGATACTACCGAGAATAATCCGGAAGCCCTGTATAAGCGGGGATACGCTGATTACCAGAAAGGCCGTTACGAAAAGGCCATAGAAAATTTTCAAAGGCTGAAAGAAGAATATCCTCTCCATGAGCTCGCGCTGCGGGCCGAATTGGGTATCGCCGACTCGCATTTCAGCATGGAAGAATATGCCTTCGCGGAAATCGCCTACAATGACTTTGTAAATCTCCACCCCACTAATGAGGATCTTTCCTATGTTATGTATCAAATCGGGATCTGCCACTATAAACAGTTGTTAAGCATTGACCGGGATCAGTCCGAGACATGGAAGGCCTTGAAAGAATTTGAAAAGTTGATCGCCCGTTTTCCCACCAGCAAATTTTCCTTTCTGGCGGAAAAAAAGGTCAGGGAATGCAAAACCAGACTTGCCGAACATGAATATTACGTCGGTGAAATATATTTTAAAATGAAGCAATATAAAGCCGCCATGCTGCGTTTCGAGAACTTATCGAAAAACTATGTCAATCTTGGTCTTGATTACAAGGTAAAATTCATCATGGAGGAAACGAGAAAACAGTTGGCCAAGATGGAAGCAAAGGTCGGCACGAAGTAAACAGGGTAACGGCAAGGCTTGGAAAAGAAATATTATATTCAAACGTTCGGCTGCCAGATGAACGTTAATGACTCGGAACAAATCGCCGCTTTGCTGGCAAGTGCGGGATACGAAGCCACCGGCCAGGCCCAGAAAGCAGACGTGATTATCCTGAACACGTGCAGCATCAGAGAGAAGGCCGCTCAAAAAGTATATAGCCGACTCGGGCGTTTTAAAGATTATAAGCTTTCGAATCCGGATATCATCATCGCTGTTGGTGGTTGCCTCGCCCAACAGTGGGGAGAAAAGTTCTTTAAGAAGGCCCCTTGCCTGGACATTGTTTTCGGAACGCACAATATTCAGAACGTTCCCGAACTTATCAAGAGGGTGCAAAAATATTCCCGGCACATAACAGATACGGCTTTCGGCGTGGAAGGCAGGTTCGGTGGCAGGCTTTCCCGGACGGTGACTGGCCGGAGTAGCGCTTATGTCTCGATTATGCAGGGCTGCAATAATTTTTGCGCTTATTGTGTGGTCCCCTATTTACGAGGGCCGGAAGAGAGCCGGGAGTTTGCTGATATCGTCCGGGAAGTGGAAAATCTTGCGGCGCAGGGAGTCAAAGAAGTAATCCTGTTGGGGCAGAATGTCAACTCTTATGGCCAGACCCTGCGTATCAAGGCGGATTTTGCCTCATTGCTAAGGACCATAGCCGCAGTAGGAGGCATTGAAAGGATCAGATTTACCACCTCGCACCCTAAAGACATCTCGCCGGAACTGATTCGCTGTTTTGAGGAGGTTGATATCCTTTGCGAGCATATCCATCTGCCGGTACAGTCCGGTTCCGATAAGGTATTGCGGGATATGAACCGGCGTTATACCAAGGCAGACTATCTGCAAAAAGTGGCTGCCCTGAGGGCCGCTTGCCCGGATATCAGTATTACGTCCGATGTTATTGTCGGCTTCCCGGGCGAAACCGATGCCGATTTTGCAGAAACCATTGACTTGCTTGATAAAATCAGGTTTGATAATCTTTTTTCCTTTAAATATTCAGAGCGGGAAGGGACCGCCGCCGCGAAGTTTGACAATAAGGTCAGCGAACGGGTCAAAAGTGCCAGATTAAAGTCGTTACAGCTGCTTCAGGAACAGCATACCCTGGCTAAAAATCGGTCAATGCTGGGCAAGATATTGGATGTACTGGTGGAAAAGCGCAGTAAGGGCTCGGCAGGCGAGGTAATGGGGCGTACCCGGACCAACAAGATCGTAAACTTTGCAGGTGGCTCAGAACTGGTTGGCAAAACGCTTCCTGTTTTTATTACCCATGCCTACCAGCATTCGCTGCATGGAGAACTGCTGCAAGAAAGGGAGATAGAACGATGCTCATAGAGGTCAAGGTATCCGGCTTGACAATTGATCCTATTACCAACACCCCCATCGTGATTCTGAAAGATCTGGAAGAGAAAAAAGTGATCCCGATCTGGATCGGCATTTTTGAAGCCAGCGCCATTGCTACGGAATTGGAAAAAATTGCTTTTTCCCGTCCCATGACTCACGATCTGATCACGGAAATACTGCGGTCACTCTCAATTAGGGTAACGCGGGTCGAAATAAGTGATCTGAAGAATAATACCTTTTTCGCTAATATTTGTCTGCTGCATGGCAATGGCAACGTCATCGTTGATGCCCGCCCGAGCGATGCCATCGCCATTGCTTTGCGGTCTAATGCGCCTATCTACGTAGATGACAAGGTCATCAATATGTCACGGGACATAGATTTTGGCACCAAAATAACCGATATTGACAACATCAAGAAGGAACAGTTAAAGGAGTTTCTGGAAAATCTCTCTCCGGACGATTTCGGAAAATACAAGATGTAGCATTTAATGGAAAAGGACATTATTGATTTTGCCATCCACCTGGAAATAGAGAGAAATCTTTCTCTTCATACCAGGCAGGGGTACGTTGCCGATCTCAAACAGTTCCTCGCTTATCTGAAAACCACCGGTAAAGCGGCGGCCGACATTTGCCCGCGGAGCGCCGATGTGGATCAGATGATGATCCGTGGCTTCATGCGGTCGCTCTACCTGGTCAAGTTGAAAAGGGTCTCCATTGGCCGAAAATTGGCAGCCCTGAGAGCCTTCTTTAAATATATTTTGCGTGAAGGGCGAATAAATGTTAATCCGGCCCAACTTGTGCAGTCTCCCACGCCGGAAAAACATATACCAGGCATCCTGTCTGTAGATGAAGTGATCGCGGTTTTGAGTGTTCCTTTTAAAGACACGCCCTTGGGTCTTAGGGAAAGGGCGATCATGGAACTGTTTTATTCCACCGGCATTCGTCTGAGCGAGCTGGCCGGATTAAACACCGAAGATATAAATTATGCTCAGGGCTTGATAAAAATTCGCGGTAAAGGTAGGAAGGAACGGATTGTTCCAGTGGGTGGACCGGCGATGACGGCCATACAGGGCTATTTAAAGAGACGCGGCGAAATGTCAAAAAATAGAGTAATCGGCGGCCGAGACAACCCGCTTTTTCTTAATATCTCCGGTAAACGATTAACAGCCAGGAGCGTGGCGAGAGTGGTTGATCAGAGCATCGTACGCAGCGGGATCAATCGCAAGATCAGCCCGCATGCCTTAAGGCATTCTTTTGCCACGCACATGATGGATGCCGGCGCCGACCTGCGGGCAATCCAGGAACTGCTGGGGCATGAAAGCCTTTCCACAACTCAAAAATACACCGCTGTCAGTATCAGCCGGTTGATGGAGGTTTACGATAAGGCCCATCCCAAGGCTAAAGGAGCAGCAAGCAATGAAGATACGCGGGACAACGATTCTGGCTATCCGTCATAAGGGCAAGGTAGTAGTGGCCGGAGACGGCCAGGTAACGATGGACACCACGGTCATGAAACATCATGCCCGGAAGGTGCGGAGACTTTATCATAACGAGGTAGTTGTCGGCTTTGCCGGCGCTACGGCCGATGCCTTTACCCTTTTTGAGCGTTTTGATCAGAAATTGGAACAGTATAACGGCAATCTGGTCCGAGCCGCGGTTGAGCTTACCAAAGACTGGCGCACCGACCGGGTATTGAGGCATCTGGAGGCCTTGATGATCGCCGTCAGCAAGGATGCTTTTTTGATTATCTCCGGCAGCGGCGATGTCATCGAATCGGACGACGAAGTTATGGCCATCGGCTCGGGCGGTCCTTATGCCTTGGCGGCGGCCCGCGCCTTAGTCAGACATTCCGATCTGGCGGCGGCGGATATAGCTACTGAAGCTCTGAAGATTGCAGCGGAAATATGTATTTTTACGAATGACCAGATAACCATTGAAGAGCTTGATGTAACAGTCTGAATATTACTGGCTGCCGTCAGTTGAGGAGTTATTATGTCGGAAAATGGATTGACCCCCCGTGAGATTGTGGAGAGACTGGATAAGCATATTATCGGTCAGGGGGAAGCCAAGCGGGCGGTAGCCATCGCCTTGAGAAACCGTTGGCGACGCCAGAACGTGGTCAAGGAACTGGCCGAAGAAATATCGCCCAAAAACATCATCATGATCGGTCCCACCGGCGTCGGCAAGACCGAAATTGCGCGCCGGCTGGCAAAGCTCGACAATGCGCCGTTTTTAAAAATAGAAGCCTCGAAGTTCACGGAAGTCGGCTATGTTGGCCGGGACGTGGAATCCATGATTCGTGACCTGGTCGAACAGGCTGTTAACATGATCAAGTTGGAGGAGCAGGAAAATGTAAAGGCCCGGGCCGCCGAAATAGCCGAGGAACGCCTGCTTGATGTACTTTTGCCCCCCCACCCCGTAGAGAGGAAAGTTGAAGAATTGATGGATGGCCCGGAAGGAGGAGATGAGCCTCCGGAAGAAACGCTGCCCACCGATAACACGCGCGAGAAACTGCGTAATCTTCTCCACAATGGCAAGCTCGACAATCGCTTTGTGGAATTGGAAGTTGCCGAGGTGCGCGCGAGTCCCATGATCGAGATATTTACTTCCTCCGGCGTGGAGGATATGGGTCTCAACATCAAGGAGATGTTTGGCAATATCTTTCCCCAAAAGAAAAAAGCAAGACGACTGAAAGTACCTGAGGCGCTGGAAATATTGGCCCAGGAAGAAGCACAGAAACTCGTGGACATGGAAAAGGTGACGAAAACAGCCATCGAAAAGGTGGAGCAATCCGGCATTATCTTTCTGGATGAGATTGATAAGATCGTGGCCAGCGACTCGGCGCACGGTCCCGATGTTTCGCGTGAGGGCGTGCAACGGGATTTATTGCCAATCGTAGAAGGATCAAATGTCAATACCCGCTATGGGATGGTTAAAACAGACCATATACTTTTTATTGCCGCCGGGGCTTTTACCGCTTCCAAACCTTCCGACCTGATTCCGGAACTGCAGGGCCGCTTCCCGATCCGGGTCGAGTTGGACTCGCTCGGCAAAGAGGAATTCATCCGCATCCTGACGGAGCCCCGTAATGCGCTGATCAAACAGTATACGGAGATGATGGCCACGGAAGGGGTCACGATCGTCATCAATGAGGCGGCCATTGCCGAAATTGCGGAAGTGGCGGCCGTAGTTAACGAAAGAACGGAAAATATCGGCGCCCGCAGGCTTTACACGATCATGGAAACGCTGCTCGACGAAGTTTCCTTTGATGCCCCGGATCTGACCGAGAAGAATGTTGTCATTGACGCCCAGTATGTGAAAGACCGTCTGGACGACATTGTGGAAGATGAAGACTTGAGCCGTTACATTTTGTAGTATCGGAGTAGATCATGAATGATTTAAAAGAATCCATGGCGCGGGCGGATATTCTGCTCGAAGCGCTGCCCTATATCCGCCGGTTTTACAATAAGACTATCGTCATTAAATATGGCGGTCATGCCATGATTGACCAGGAGCTTAAGGATCTCTTCGCCCGTGATATTGTCATGATGAAATACATCGGCATTAATCCCGTGGTGGTGCACGGGGGCGGCCCGCAAATCGGCGCTTATCTCAAAAAAATGGGCAAGGATTCCCGATTTGTGCAAGGCATGCGGGTGACGGATGAGGAGACAATGGACATCGTAGAGATGGTTCTGGTCGGCAAGGTGAACAAAGAAATTACAGGGCTCATCAACCGTCATGGCGGGAAGGCGATCGGTCTTTCCGGAAAAGACGGCCAGTTGACACAAGCCGAAAAATATTATTTAAGCGCTGAAAAAGCCAAAGACACGCCGCCGGAGATAATTGATCTGGGACTGGTCGGTAAGGTTAAAAAAATCAATGCCGAATTGATCCTGACCCTGGAAAAGGAAGGATTTATCCCGGTTATTGCTCCTACGGGCGTCGGTGAGCAGGGTGAAACATATAACATCAACGCCGACTTGGTAGCCGGTGCAATAGCCGCTGCCCTGAAAGCAGAAAAATTGATCCTGCTGACGGACGTTGCCGGCGTACTCGACGTGCAGAGGGAGCTTATCAACACCTTGAACAATGACGCTGCCGAAGAAATGATCCGCTCCGGCGTCATCACCGGCGGTATGTATCCCAAGGTTAAATGCTGTCTCAAGGCGCTCAAGGGCGGGGTAAGGAAGACGCATATCATTGATGGTCGTCTGAAGCACGCCGTCATGCTCGAAATGTTTACTGATCAGGGCATCGGCACGGAAATTGTTTAGACATACATAAGCTAAGTCAAGAGGTCACAGACAAATGCCGACAGAAGAGACGATTAAGCAGGCAGACCTGGTTATCATGGGAACTTACAAGAGATTCCCCATCGTTCTGGTCAAGGGCCTGGGAACCAGGGTATGGGACAGTACGGGAAAGGAATATCTCGACCTCGTGGCGGGCATTGCCGTTTGCAACCTTGGTCATTCCCATCCGCGCGTCATTGAAGCCATTATCAAGCAGGTTGGGAACCTTACCCATGTATCCAACCTCTATTACATAGAACCGCAGATCCGTCTGGCCAAGCTTTTGGTGGATAACTCCTTTGCCGAGCGGGTGTTTTTCTGCAATAGCGGCGCCGAAGCGAACGAAGCGGCCATCAAATTAGCCAGAAAATTCGCCCATGAAAATTTGGACGGTAACAAATTTGAGTTAATCTGCATGCGCAACTCTTTTCACGGCCGCACCCTAGCCACCGTTGCGGCCACGGGGCAGGAAAAATTTCACAAGGGTTTTGAGCCTTTGCCGGAAGGATTCCGCTTTGTGCCCTATGATGATTTAGCCGCCCTGGAAGCGGCGATTGGCGACAAGACGTGCGGTGTGCTGCTGGAACCCATTCAGGGAGAAGGTGGCGTTATCATACCCTCCGCAGATTACCTGCGGGGGGTAAGGGACATCTGCGATCGCCATGGTCTCCTGATGATTCTGGACGAGGTACAGACCGGGATGGGACGTACGGGACGCTTTTTTGCCTACGAACAGACCGGCATCAAACCGGATATTCTTACCATGGCCAAGGCCTTGGGAAACGGGTTTCCGGTCGGGGCGATGCTGACCACGGACAAGGTTGCTGCGGCCTTTGTCCCGGGCAGCCATGCCTCGACATTCGGGGGCAATCCGCTGGCCATGGCGGCGGCATGTGCGGTGGTGGAGACACTTTTTCAGGAGGGGATTCTGGAAAATTGCCGTGCTATGGGTGCTTATTTTCTGGATCAATTAGCCGGGCTCATGCGGAAGTATAGTGCAATTAAGGCCATCCGGGGCAGGGGACTAATGGTGGCGATGGAGCTGCACGGCCCCGGAGAAGAAATTGTCTTGAAATGTCTTAAAAAGGGGCTCTTAATCAACTGCACGAACGGCAACATCCTCCGCTTTGTACCCCCTCTCATCATCAGTGCCGGTGATATTGACCAGGCGGTTGGAATATTGGACGAGGTCATGCACAAGATATGAGCAATCTTTTAAGCATTTATGATCTGGGACGGCGAGAGATTGACAATATTTTTTCCCAGGCGGCCCGGCTCAAGGATCTTCTGAAAAAGAGGGAGGCTTACCTGCCCCTGCAAGGCATGACCCTGGGCATGATTTTCGATAAAGCTTCGACGCGGACGAGGATTTCTTTTGAAGTCGGGATGTACCAATTAGGCGGACTGCCCATATTTTTAAGCAGTCGCGATACCCAGCTCGGCCGCGGCGAGGCTATTGCCGACACCGCCCGGATTATGTCGAGATATTTAAACGGGGTTATGATCAGGACTTATGATCACAAGACTATCGAAGAATTTGCCTCCTTTGCCACCATACCGGTTATCAACGGCTTGACGGATCTGCTCCACCCCTGTCAGGTATTGAGCGATCTTTTTACCCTGATCGAAAAAAGAGGCGGCTATGAAGGGATGAAAATTGCCTACATCGGGGATGGCAACAACATTGCCAACTCCTGGATAAATGCCGTCGTGCGCCTGCCTTTTTATTTATCCCTGGCCTGTCCGGAGGGATATGATCCTGATCAGGCCATATTGAAGCGGGGAATGGATGAGGCAGCCGGAAGAATCACTCTCTATCGTGATCCTCTTGCCGCTGTGGAAGATGCCGATGTCATCTACACGGACGTCTGGGCCAGCATGGGTCAGGAAGAGGAGCGAGAGGCCAGGGCCCGGGCTTTTCAAACCTTCCAGGTTAATCAGAACTTAATTTCTCACGCCCGGAAGGATGTCATCATCATGCACTGCCTGCCGGCGCACCGGGGAGAGGAAATTACCGCCGAGGTAATTGACGGCGAGCATTCCGTAATTATAGACCAGGCGGAAAACCGCCTGCACGTGCAGAAGGCTATTCTGGAAATATTGCTTAAGGATGGAGGTTATTGACATCGTGACAAGAGAAATAAAAAAAGTGGTGTTGGCCTATTCCGGTGGTCTGGACACATCGGTGATTTTGAAATGGCTTGTAGAAACATATGGTTGCGAAGTAATAGCTTTTGTCGCCGACGTCGGTCAGAAAGAGGAACTCGATGGGCTCGAAGACAAGGCGATGGCTACAGGGGCCAGCAAAATCTATATTGAGAATCTGCAGGAAGAATTTGTCCGGGATTTCGTATTTCCCGCCCTGCGCGCCAATGCGGTCTATGAAGGCACCTACCTGCTCGGCACTTCCTTGGCCAGGCCGCTCATCGCCAAAAGGCAGATCGAGATTGCGGCCCGGGAGGGCGCTGATGCCGTCTCCCACGGGGCGACCGGGAAGGGCAATGATCAGGTCCGATTCGAGCTTACCTACCTGGCGCTCAATCCCTATATAAAGATCATTGCCCCCTGGAGAGATGACAACTGGAAATTCACTTCCCGTGACGGGATGATTGATTATGCAAAGCAGCATAATATTCCCCTGACGACGACTAAAAGCAAGCCCTACAGCAGCGACCGGAATCTGCTGCATATTTCCCATGAGGGCGGTATCCTGGAAGATCCGTGGGCTGAACCGCAGGAAAACATGTTTATTACCACCGTGGCACCGGAGGCGGCACCCGATAAACCGGTTTATCTGGAGGTTGACTTTTTCCAGGGTAATCCAGTGTCTCTGACGGGTGAGCAGTTCAGCCCGGCCGCGCTCCTTGATCGTGTAAATGCCATCGCCGGAGCAAACGGCATCGGCAGGATTGATATGGTGGAAAATCGTTTCGTCGGGATGAAATCGCGCGGAGTTTATGAAACGCCGGGCGGCACGGTTCTCTGGATCGCCCATCGGGCTCTCGAATCCATCACCATGGACAGAGAGGTCATGTTTATGCGGGACGGACTAATCCCCAAATACGCCCAGCTTGCCTACAATGGATTCTGGTATGCGCCGGAGATGAACTTATTGCAGAATTTCATTGATAAAACGCAGGAAAATGTCACAGGCACAGTGCGCTTAAAGTTGTATAAGGGCAATTGCGTGGTAGTGGGCAGAAAATCGCCTCATTCCCTCTATCGTGAAGATTTTGCCACCTTCGATACGGACAAGGTTTACGATCAGAAGGACGCGACAGGATTTATCAAGCTAAACGCCCTGCGCTTAAGAATTCAGGCCCTGGGCGCAGGCGGGCGGGCGAAGGAATAAGAGTAGGCAGGTTTATGAAAAAGCAGGAAAAACCGTGGGGCGGACGTTTTGGCAAGCAGACCGACAAGCAAGTGGAAACGTTCACGGCCTCCATCCAATTCGATAAACGTCTGTATCGCCATGATATCGAGGGGAGTATCGCCCATGCCACGATGCTGGCCAGGCAGGGCATTATCTCCCGCAGCGAGGGTGATGCTATCAACCGTGCCTTGAAAGATATCCGGCAAGACTTGGAAAAGGGCCATTTTATCTTCCAGGCCGGCGATGAAGACATCCACATGGCGATTGAAAAGGCCCTGATTGACAGGATCGGCGAGACCGGCGGCAAACTGCATACCGGCCGCAGCAGAAATGACCAGGTGGCCCTCGATATGCGCCTCTACCTGAGAGATGAAAATGATCAAGTAATCGGCTTGCTGAGGGAATTGAAGCACACCTTTTTGATGCTTGCCCAACAGGAGATTCAGACGATCATGCCGGGCTATACGCATCTGCAAAAGGCGCAGCCGGTGTTGCTGGCCCATTATCTGCTGGCCTACTGGGAAATGCTGAACCGGGATGAAGCGCGCCTTACCGACAGCCGGCAGCGCATTAATGTTATGCCTTTAGGCTCTGCCGCCCTGGCCGGAACAGGTCTGCCCATTGACCGGAAATATACGGCCAGCCTGCTGAATTTCCCGGCAATTTCTCAAAACAGCATGGATGCCGTCTCGGATCGCGACTTCATCATTGAGTTCATTGCCGCCGCCGCCGTGATCATGATGCATTTGAGCCGCTTTGCTGAAGACATGATCCTGTGGTCAACGGACGAGTTTCGTTTTGTGGAAATTGACGATGCGTTTACTACCGGCAGCAGCATCATGCCCCAGAAGAAAAATCCCGACGTGGCCGAGCTGTTGCGTGGGAAGACCGCACGTGTTTACGGCCATTTGATGACCTTGTTAACGCTGCTGAAGGGTCTGCCCATGACCTACAACAGGGATCTTCAGGAAGACAAGGAGCCATTTTTCGATACCGTTGATACGGTCAAGGCCTGTCTCCAAATTCTCAATTCCATGCTCCCCAGCCTGACCTTCAATCGGGAAAAAATGCACGCAGACGCATCAGGCGGGTTTTCCACGGCGACCGATGTGGCGGAATATCTCGTTAAGAAGGGTGTGCCTTTTCGGTCGGCCCACGCGGTAGTCGGAAAATTAGTAGCCTACTGCCTCAAGAAAAAGAAGGTAATGGAAGCATTGACGATGGAGGAGTTTCGCAGCTTCCAGCCGGAATTTCAGGAAGATATCTACCGATGCCTGACCGTGGAAAGCGCCGTTAATGTTCGGAACATCACGGGAGGCACCTCTTTACAGGCCGTGCGCAAAAGGATAAATGGCCTTTCTAAACGTGGTCAAGGGAAATTGAATGCCTCCAAGCTTTAAGCATCTTATTTTATGCTCTGTTCCGGTTATTTCATTATTTTTTACGATTTCATTGTCAAGTTGCGGCAAGATTGGCGATCCTATCCCTCCGGCTAATGTAAATTCGTCGGCCAAAACTGATATGACGTTACGAGTCGAGCAGAAGAGCGATTGTCTAGACTATTGCAGAGATGAATCAAATATGCCAGAAAAGAGCTTCCGGAAAAAGGACTGAACATGGATTATTTTCACTATGTGAATGAAGACCTCTGGTGTGAAGATGTGCCGCTGGCAAAGGTTGCGGAAGAAGTCGGCACCCCTTTTTATCTTTACAGTTACCGAACACTAAACCATCACTTTAAGGTTTTTGACGAGTCGTTCGCCGATATACCTCATTTAGTTTGTTTTGCGGCCAAGGCTAACTCCAACATGGCCATTTTAAAGATATTTGCGCATTTAGGGGGCGGCGTAGATATCGTCTCGGGAGGCGAACTCTACCGCGCGCTGCTGGCCGGCGTAGATCCGCGCAAAATTGTTTACTCCGGCGTCGGGAAGAAAACTGAAGAGATAGAATTGGCCTTGCGTAGCAACATCCTGATGTTTAATGTAGAATCAGCTCAGGAACTGGAGGTTATCAATGCCTGTGCGGGAAGACTGAAGAAAAGAGCGGGGATTGCCTTACGGGTCAATCCGGATGTTGATGCCCAGACCCATCCGCACATATCCACGGGACTTAAGGAAAATAAATTCGGGATTGATGTGGAGGTCGCCTTAAAACAGTATCTGTGGGCCTCAACTTGCGAGAACCTGGAAATAAAAGGCATTAGTTGTCATATCGGCTCCCAGATTACCAAACTGTCCCCTTTTTTGGATGCCTTCGGCGAAGTAAAGAAACTGCTCCGCCTGCTGCAGGCTGAAGGTATTGCCATTAAATACATTGATTTAGGTGGCGGCCTCGGGATTCGTTATAATCGGGAAGAACCGCCCCATCCGTCCGACTATGCCAAGGCCCTGATGGCCGTAAAAAATGAATTGGATTGCACATTTATTTTTGAGCCGGGCCGTGTTATCGTAGGCAACGCGGGGATAATGGTGACCAAGGTGCTTTACACCAAAGAGAATATCGAGAAGAATTTTATTATCGTTGACGCCGGGATGAACGACCTCGTGCGCCCGAGCCTTTACAATTCCTATCACGATATCAGGCCCGTAAGGAAAAGGAGTGCCGAAGAAGCAGTGGCCGATGTCGTCGGTCCGATTTGCGAATCCGGCGATTTTCTTACGAAAGGACGGCTGCTGCCGAGGTTTGAACGCGGTGAACTAATGGCCGTGATGAGCGCTGGCGCCTATGGCTTTAGCATGTCTTCAAATTATAATTCCCGGCCCCGGGTCGCTGAAGTACTGGTAAAAAACGACCGGTATTTCATCATCCGCAAACGGGAAGATTATACCGACCTTGTCCGGGGGGAAGAATCGCCGGATTTATTTAGTTAAATAATACAGTTCAAGGAGGTTATATGTTCAAGGGAGCAATTGTCGCGTTAGTGACGCCATTCAAGAAGGGCAGGGTGGATGAAGAGGCGCTGCGGGCGTTGATTGAAATGCAGATCAGTAATGGCACGGACGGCATTGTGCCCTGCGGGACAACCGGCGAATCGGCCACGCTGTCGCATGAAGAACACGACCGGGTCATCGAAATTACCATTGAGGCGGTGAGGAAACGCGTACCGGTGATTGCCGGGACCGGTTCCAACAGCACTGCGGAGGCGCTGAGACTGACGAGACATGCCCATGAAGCCGGCGCCGATGGGGTATTAATGGTTACCCCCTACTATAACAAACCAACGCAGGAGGGGCTCTACCAGCATTTTCAGGCCATTGCCGCAGAGGTCCCTATCCCCGTCATCCTCTATAACGTCCCTGGTCGCACAGGCGGTAATCTTCTGCCGGAAACGGTCTTGCGCCTGGCGAGCGTGCCGAACATCGTGGGCATTAAGGAAGCCTCCGGTTCACTTAAACAAATCATGGATGTGATCCATTTGTGTCCCGATGATTTCAGCGTCTTGTCCGGTGATGATGCGGTGGCGCTGCCTGTCCTGGCGATGGGCGGCAGCGGCGTGATTTCAGTGTTCGCAAACGTGGCGCCGGCCGATATGGCAGGTATGATTGACGCCTATCAGGCAGGTGATATGGCCAAGGCGCGCAAGATGCATTATCGGATGCTTCCGCTCATGGATGCTCTTTTTATCGAAACAAACCCCATCCCGGTAAAGGCGGCGCTGGCCATGATGGGGTTGATTGATTATGAATTCAGGCTGCCACTCTGCCGGCTGTCACAAACTAATGAAGATAAATTACGCAATATATTGACGGCTTATGGACTGCTTAAGAGCAACGGTTAAGGATGGGTAATATTATGCTGAGAGCCATTGTAACGGGCGCCGGTGGTAAGATGGGCGGGAGAATAATTTCTCTTATTCATGCCACCGATGGTATAGAGCTGGTGGGGGCGGTGGAGCAACCGGGCCACCCAGCAGCCGGCAAAGACGCGGGCGAGAATCTCGGCCTGGGCCGCATCGGCGTGTCAATTTCAACCGATTTGCAGGTCTGTATCCCCCATGGCGATGTTGTGATTGATTTTACATCCCACGAGGCGTCCCTGTGCCATCTGGAAATTGCTGCGGCTCATAGCCGGGCTATGGTGATCGGCAGTACGGGATTTACTGCTGACGAGCTGAAAAAAGCGTCGGAATTTGCCCGCCGTGCATCATGCGTATTATCGCCGAACATGAGCGTCGGCGTTAATGTAATGTTTAAGGTTCTGGCCTATGTAGCCGGTATTCTTGGCGACGACTATGATGTGGAAATCATGGAAGCCCATCACCATTTAAAAAAAGATGCGCCCAGCGGCACCGCCATGAAGATGGCCGAAATTGTTGCTGCCAGCCTGGGGCGCGACCTGGATAAAGTTGGTGTGTTTAGCCGTCATGGCATTATCGGGCCAAGATCGAAGACCGAGATCGGCGTCCAGACCCTGAGGGCCGGCGACATAGTTGGCGATCACACGGTGATGTTTGGCGGCAATGGGGAAAGACTGGAATTCATCCACCGCGCCCATAGTCGAGATAATTTTGCTCAGGGGGCCATCCGCGCTGCGAAGTGGGTAGTGGGACAGAAACCAGGCCTCTACGATATGCAGGATGTGTTGGGATTACGAGAGACATAATTGACCCAATCGGCAAGCGGCATCATAAGTTTTATAGGCTTGGGCTCCAATATGGGGAAGCCTCTGGACCGTTGCCGGGAAGCAATTGAATATCTCAAGATAATCAAGGGGTCGCAAGTATTGCGCTGCTCCTCTTTTTATCGAACCGAGCCGGTGGGCTTTGTAGAACAGGAGTGGTTTATTAATGCCGTCATCGAAATAAGAACGTCGCTTGCAGTCCAAGAGCTAATGCAGGAACTACAGGCGATTGAGGGGCGGATGGGGCGGCAGAAACGTGTCAAATGGGGGCCAAGAATTATTGATCTGGACGTACTGCTTTATGGCCAGGAAGTCATTCAAACCGATATCCTGACTGTACCTCACCCTGAACTGCACAAGCGGCGCTTCGTGCTGGGGCCGCTTTACGAGATTGCTCCTTACGCAATTCACCCGGCTTTCGGCGTCTCGGTGGCCGGGCTGATGGAAAGATTGGCCGACAAAAGCAAAGTAGAAAGAGTTAATGAAGAAAAGATGGTAATTTAATGCGTTTTATTATTATCATGCTCTTGACTTACCTTGCCTACAAGTTCCTTAAGGGATTGTTCGCAACGAAAGGCAATCAGCAGCGGCATGTGCCCGGGCAGCCGGGGCGGGGGGCAAGCGGTGAGGACCTGGTAGAAGACCCTCACTGTCACACTTATATCCCGCTCAGCAATGCCTTAAAAACTTCTGTAGAGGGCAAAGACGTTTACTTTTGCAGCAAAAAGTGTCTGGAAGAATTTAAGGCAATACAGGAAAATAGAACCTAACCAAGATGACTGGAGGTCACATGAAGTTTTTTATTGATACGGCCAATATCAAGGAAATCAAAGATGGTATAAACCTGGGTATGGTTGATGGCGTTACCACCAACCCTTCGCTGATAGCGAGAGAAAATAAGAGTTTTGAGGCCGTGATCAAAGAAATCCTGGCCGTCGTCAGCGGACCCGTCAGTCTGGAAGTAATCAGCCTGGAAACGGAGGGCATGGTTGAAGAGGGAAAAAAGCTGGCTGCCCTGGGAAGCAATGTCGTCGTGAAAGTGCCCATGACCATGGAAGGCCTGAAGGCCACCAAGATATTTGCCGCGACCGGCATTGCCGTGAACCAGACCTTGATTTTTTCTCCCCTGCAGGCCCTGATGGCCGCCAAGGCCGGCGCCGCCTACGTAAGCCCTTTTGTGGGAAGGCTGGATGACATTGCCCATGACGGCATGGAACTCGTGGAACAAATCCTGACAATTTTTGAAAATTACAATCTGGAGACCGAGGTTATCGTGGCCAGCGTCAGGCATCCGCGTCATGTCCTGGATGCCGCCATGATGGGCGCTCATGTGGCAACCATCCCCTTCAAGGTTATCACCCAGTTAGCCAATCACCCCTTGACGGATAAGGGCATTGAGGCATTTCTGGCCGATTGGAAAAAAGTTCCCGTTTGAGCGGGAAAAGGGCCCGCTTTTTTATGATAGACTACATGAAAAAATATTTTGACCGGATGGCAACTCCCACGGACCAGGGAACCGTGGTTATAAACTTGCCCAACGCCGTGACTATCCTCAGGATATGCATCATCCCGGTGCTTTTTTTTCTGCTTTTCGACCCTGATCGCATTTGGAGTCTTATCATCGCCGTCCTGTTCATTATGGCGGCCCTGACCGACCTGCTAGACGGGTATTTAGCCAGAAGGTATCATATTGTCACCAATATCGGTAAGTTTCTGGATCCCATCGCTGACAAGATTATCGTTAATACGGCAATGATCCTCATGATACCGATCGGGCGCATCCCGGCCTGGATCGTTGCCATCATTATCATCAGGGATTTCATCATAGACGGAATCAGAACCATTGCCACTTCTGAAGGCCTGATCATTGCTGCCAGCAAGCTCGGAAAGCGCAAGACACTGTGCCAGATTTTCGCCCTGTCGGCCCTTATCATCCACTATCCTTTCCTCGGGGCCAGTGCCCATGTCGTCGGGATGGTTGTTCTTTACGTCGCCCTATGGCTGACAATCCACTCCGGTATAGACTATATGCTGACGTTCTACCGCCACTCCAATAAAAGATAAATTCCTGTTGACAAATTGGTTTTATTTGTTATAGTTCGCGCCGTAAATCCGAGCGGGCGTAACTCAGTGGTAGAGTGCCACCTTGCCAAGGTGGACGTCGACGGTTCAAATCCGTTCGCCCGCTCCAAATATAACCGGCGGCATAGCCAAGTGGCTAAGGCAGCGGTCTGCAAAACCGTTATTCATGAGTTCAAGTCTCATTGCCGCCTCCATATAGAATCAAGGACTTAGACACATTCTCTAAGTTCTTTTTTTGTCTGGTTGCGCTTGGGTTGCATGTGGTTGCGTGTCCAGTGCATGTAAAGCTATACTACAATAATTACAATATATTACATTCTTTTCGCTCCTGCGAGAGCTGACTACCTTATATCAAATATCCGGGAAGACCACATAACAATTGATTTCCCTGTGCTTTTATGACATATCTCGCGAGACGAGTGTGCAGCTATAAAGCATATCAAAGTGTGGACCCGTTGACCGGAGGGAGCAATCATGAATCAGGATATCCAGCCAAGAGTAGCGGAGGCTATCGTCATTATTAACAAAGCCACCAAGAATCTGCGTCTTTACCCCCCTTCCAGTGCCATTGTCGTTAATACCATTGACAAGCTGCAAGAGGTATTCCTGGATATTTTCGCCCAAGAGACGTCGCTGGATTTTGCCGAAGCGGAAAAACAACTCCTTGTCGGCGGTGAAGCTCTGCCCCCCAAAGAACAGGTACTGCTGCAGGTTGTTTCCTTCGTGGACTTGCTGATCAATTTCTCCCTCAAGAGTATCACGTTTCAAAAAGGGATGAGCCGGGAAGAGCTTATCGCTTTTCTGGGGCTTATAGTGCAACCGCCCGTGAGTGGAAACCAGGGCGACGCCCTCCAGGCGGCATTAGCGGAGAAACAGGTTACCCATATAATACTGAACCAGAAAGTATATATTGCCAAGGATCAGGATAATCAGCTGCTGGCCAGTCTTGACATCAAAGATGACGAGATAGTCAAGTATATGGCGGAGGCCTACCCTGACGAGGATTTTGATATCGAGAAAATCCGGGGGATGGTCCAGGACGACGCTTGGGTATCGAACATTTTTCAATCCGGGATGAAGCAGATCATGAAGGATCAGGGGGTAGTGAGCAGCAATCTGCTGACGCAAAGCATGATGCGCCTGTTCGCTGTCCTGGATAAAGTTACCAGCCTTCTGGACCAGGAAAAAATCTGCCGTCTGATCGCCAAGTCAATTGCGGACCTGGATCCGGAAATGATCAGCCAGATCCTGAGCCAGGATATGGATCGTATTTTCGGCGGGGGACTGTTTCAGCAGGTCATTGACCAGTTGAGTGATGAGAAAATAGAACAGGTGGCCCTGCAGATGCAGGTTACTGATCAGGAACATAGCTTGGTGGGCAGCGCTGACCGGCAATCCAGGGATGATGCTTATCAACGCCTGTTGACTACGGAAAAAGGCGGGGAGATGCAACGTAAAGTTGCTGCCCGCCAATTGGCGGAACTTACTGAGCAGGAGCGGGAGAAAATTATACTCCATGAGCAGGTTCAGCAGATAATTAAAGGCAGTGACGACCAGTTCTTGCAAAGCGAGTGGATGACGTCCTTGCCAGGTATCGTTACCAGGATTCTGGATGTTGGGGAGCAGCGCCTGGCGGATGACCTTGTCGAAAGGATCGTGCGCGGACTTGCCAGCGACGCCCAGAATGTGCGCAATGAGGCGGCGATTGCGCTTGTCGAAGTTACAGCCCCCTTTACTGCGGAAGGGCAGTTGGCGCATATCGAGAGAAATTCCGGGGCCCTCGTAGAATGGATCAGACGGGAAATGACCGCCTCCTTGGCCTATCGGAAAATCTGCTCCTGGCTTAAGGACCTCTCGCAGGATTTAATTCTTCGGGGGAGTTTTACCGAGGCCATTCCGATTCTGGAAGTCTTTAATCGTATCCACTACGGTCTGCTGGATAAGAATGACACTATAAATACCATTGCTGGCGACATAATCAGGGAGCTGGCCTCAGGAGAACTGCTTACCATCCTTTTTGACGAATTTGAAAATAACAGGCAGAACAAGCAGTTCGAAGCCGGACTGGTACTCGTGCGTCTGGAGGAGATCCCCCTCAATCGCTTATTGGATATCCTGCGGGAAAATGAAGACAGCAACAAACGGGTGCGGATATTACAGGTTATCGCCGACATCGGCCTGATGGCGGTGCCGGTTATCCGTGAGCGGCTCCAGGGCGATGAACCATGGTATTATGTGCGGAATCTGGCCTATCTGATGGGCAAGGTTGGCGCGGAGACCACTGCTGATGTCCTTCAGCCGCTGTTGCTTCATAAGAATGGCCGGGTCCGCGAGGAGGCATTGAAAAGCCTGCACCGGACAGGAGGCAATAACCGGGGTCCTTTGATGATGTCGGCATTGCCAACGGCCGATGATGAATTCAAGCTGAACATCATCGAGTCGCTGGGTTCGATAAAATATGTCGAAGCAGTGCCTGCCCTCCTGGATATTCTCAAGGAGAGGCCATTAGTTGCCTCTGTCCACCGTATTGAGCTGGAGGAAAAAATCTGTACCGTCTTGGGAAAAATCGGATCAGGCAACGCATTGCCGGTTTTAAAAGAAATCAGCCAGCCCAAGTTTTTCTTCTTGAACAAATATCCGGGAAATGTGCGCAAAGCTGCCACAAGGGCATTAGTGGCTATTGAGGCCAGGGCAGATGACGAAGCCCGCAAGGTCCGTCGCTGAATCCGGCGGCCAGGGAGGAGATATTATGCTATGTCCTTAACAAGCCTCTGTCTTTGCCGTAGGTCATGACTCGCTAATTGTTTGTGAAGAACACACCTTTAATACTTGACTCAAATCAGTTAGCCCTTGGAAGATTTTTTGTATGCCGTCCATAATAAGCGACCTCATACCTTCTTCAATAGCAATTATCCTTAGTTCATCAACAGTAGCCCTTTTTTTAATGGCTTTTTTCAGGTTTGGTGTACCGACCGCTATTTCATGAAGGCCAAAACGTCCTCGATTTCCTTAATAAGTCCTGACCGCGGCACAGAAAATACTTGTGGCAAATAAGTATTCTTGTTAGCATGCAATGCGTTGAAAGGGGCTTCGTTTGCGAGCGGTTTTGCAGAGGGTGAATATGAGGTCGGATATCAGGATTGATAAAGAAGGCGTCTGGTATTACCGTGGCGCGGAAATGTTCCGGAAAGATATAGTGCAATCGCTGTATCAACATTTAAAACGGGATCCGGACGGCAGGTATCGCATCGAAATAGGGGAGGACCGGGCTGATGTGGATGTTGAAGATACACCCTATGTGGTTAAGTCCGTATCCTGTATTTTCACGGAGGGTAAGGGAAAAGACGTCATTAATCTGCACATGCCTGATGACAGTATGGATGAGCTTGATCCTTCAACGTTGCGCGTCGGCGCCGATAATGCCCTTTATGGGATTATGGCCGGTATAGGCATGGAGGCCCGCTTTTCCCGGTCCAGCTATTATCAGTTAGCCGAACATATCGAGTTTGAAGCCGGGCTTGACAAATATTATATTTGCCTGAACAGTCATCGTTATTATATAGGATAATCGGAGGTGTTTTACATGTTAAACGATAATGTAGAGATGGCCTTGACTTTTGACGATCTGCTCCTTGTTCCGGCAGCTTCCGCTGTCTTGCCGAAGGATGTGGACACGAGTACGGTGCTTACCAACAATATCTCCCTCAATATACCGATCGTCAGCGCCGCCATGGACACGGTTACGGAATCGGGCACGGCCATCTGCCTGGCGCAGGAAGGCGGTATAGGCATCATCCATCGCAACATGAGCATTCCCAGGCAGGTTACGGAGGTAGATAAGGTAAAGAAATCGGAGAGCGGCATGGTTGTGCATCCGATTACGATCGGTCCGGATCAGCGGGTGTGCGACGCCTTGGAACTGATGACTAAGTACCACATTTCCGGGGTGCCGGTGGTGAAGAATAGCCGCCTCGTAGGCATCCTGACCAACCGGGATCTGCGATTTGAAACCAATCTGGAGCAGCCGGTGGCTAATGTGATGACGAAAGACAATTTGGTAACCGTTTCTTCATCCATCTCTCTGGAGGAGTCCAAGAAATTGCTGCATCAGCACCGGATTGAAAAACTGCTCGTAGTAGATGATGATTATAACTTGAAAGGTCTGATTACCATCAAGGATATTGAGAAAATAAAGAAGTATCCCCACGCCTGCAAGGATTCATTCGGCCGCTTGAGGGTAGGGGCCGCCGTTGGCATCCTGGACCGGGAAGAACGTGTGGAGGCTTTAATGGCGGCCGGTGTGGACGTGATTGTTATAGACACTTCGCATGGACATTCCGCGGCGGTGATAGAGGCCGTGCGCCTGACCAAGTCAACCTTTCCCAATTGCGAGTTAATCGCCGGCAACGTGGCTACCGCCGAGGGAGCGGCAGCCCTTATCGAGGCCGGTGTAGATGCGATCAAGGTTGGCGTTGGACCGGGCTCGATCTGCACCACCAGAATAATCGCCGGCGTCGGCGTGCCACAGATGACCGCTATTATGGAGGTCTGCAAGGTTGCAGTAAAGCACAACATTCCCGTTATTGCCGATGGCGGCATCAAGTATTCCGGTGACATTGTCAAGGCCCTGGCCGCCGGGGCGCATACCGTCATGATTGGCGGCCTCTTTGCCGGCACCGAGGAAACTCCCGGGGAAACAATTCTTTATCAGGGGCGCAGTTACAAGGTTTACCGCGGCATGGGCTCCCTGGAGGCCATGAAATTGGGCAGCAGGGACAGATATTATCAGGATGATATTGAAAGCAGCCTGAAAACCGTGCCCGAAGGAATCGAAGGCAGGGTGCCTTTCCGCGGTTCTTTAGCCGCGAGCGTTTTCCAACTGATCGGCGGACTCAAGGCCGGTATGGGATATGTCGGATGTACCACAATACTGGAACTCCGTGAAAAATCGAAATTTGTCAAGATTACCGCGGCCGGCCTCAAGGAAAGTCATGTTCATGACGTCATCATCACCAAGGAAGCGCCGAATTACTGGGTTGACTAATATATATGCATCATGCCGGTTTTGTTCATCTTCACGTCCATACCCAGTATAGCCTCTTAGACGGGACGATCCGTCTGGACGAACTATTCAAGAAAGCCAAAGAATATAAAATGCCCGCCGTGGCCATGACCGACCACGGCAATATGTTCGGCGCCATAGATTTTTATCAACGGGCCTACAAGCAGGGTATCAAACCCATCATCGGCTGTGAACTTTATGTCGCTCCGCAGAGCCGGTTTATCAAAACTGCCGGCCACATCGGAGAAACCGCTCGTCATCTCGTGGTGCTCGTTAAAAACTTTCATGGCTATAAAAACCTCATGAAATTAACGACCGCCGGCTACCTGGAAGGTTTTTACTATCGCCCGCGTGTAGATAAGGAAATCCTGGCCCAGTGTCATGAAGGCCTGATTGCGACCAGCGCCTGTCTGCACGGCGAGATAGCGGATCTGATCCTGAAAGGCAGCCTTGCGGCCGCCGTTAAAGCTGCTGAGGCGTACCGCGAGATATTCGGGGCAGACAATTTTTATCTTGAATTAATGTCCAATGGCCTCCCGGAGCAGGAAAAAGTCAATGCCGGGCTGATTGAGTTAAGCCATCAGCTCTCCATTCCGCTTGTGGCCACCAATGACTGCCATTATCTGAAGAAGGAAGATCGGGACGTTCACGAAGTCCTGTTATGCATTCAAACCGGGAAGACTTTGGAAGATGCCGACCGGATGCGTTTCGGGTCGGATGAATTCTACTTCAAGTCCCCGGAAACAATGATAGAAAGCTTTAGCTATTGCAAAGAAGCTGTTGATAATACTGTTCTTATTGCTGAGAGATGCAACCTGAAGCTTGAATTCGCCAGTGAGACTGGCCGTTTTTATCTGCCTCATTTTGAGATTGATACAGAGCAATCATTGGATGAATATTTGTGTGCATTGGCCTCCAAAGGACTGGAGGAAATGTTGCCTGCTATTTTACAGGATCGCAGTCCGGAACTTAAAATGGTTTATGATAATCGCCTACATGAGGAACTGGCGATCATCAAGAAAATGGGATTTGCCGGATATTTTCTGATCGTGGCCGATTTTGTCAATTATGCCAAAAGCCATAATATACCCGTCGGCCCCGGCCGCGGTTCTGCGGCGGGAAGCCTGGTGGCCTATACCACCGGCATTACCAATATTGATCCCATTCGCTACAAACTATTCTTCGAAAGGTTTCTTAACCCCGATCGCATCAGTATGCCTGATATTGATATTGATTTTTGCCAGGAGGGACGCGATGAAATTATCAGGTATGTTACCAATAAGTACGGCGCCGACAAAGTTTCCCAGATCATTACGTTTGGTAAAATGCAGGCCCGGGCAGTCATCAGAGATGTCGGGCGGGCGCTGAACATCCCCTACGGTGAAGTGGACGTCATCGCCAAGCTGATACCCAATATCCTGAATATTACTCTCGATGAGGCAATCAAAAAAGAGCCTCGCCTGCGGGAAGAAGAAAACAAGAATCCGCGGATCCGGCAATTATTGACCTTCTCGCGGGCCCTCGAGGGGCTGAACCGTCATGCCTCCACCCATGCCGCCGGGGTCGTTATTTCCGATGTGCCCTTAGTAGAAAGAGTCCCCCTCTGCACTCCCAAGGATGATGTCGTCACTCAGTTCTCGATGAATGACATTCAGGAGGTCGGTCTCACCAAGTTCGATTTCCTGGGACTAAAGACCTTGACCGTCATTAAAAATGTCCTGCGTTTTATTCAAGAGGGCAGGGGAGAGACGCTCGATATGGATAATCTGCCCTTAGACGACGTCCAGACCTACCAACTGCTCATGAAGGGCGATACGGACGGCGTTTTCCAACTCGAAAGCGCGGGCATGAAGGATATTCTGGTGGGCATGAAACCGGACTGCATCGAAGACATCATAGCCCTCATCGCGCTTTACCGTCCCGGCCCGATGAGCATGGTGCCGGAATTTATTGCCCGCAAGCAGGGCAAGACGAAAATAGTTTATGAACTACCTCAACTTCAGGACATACTCAGCGAGACTTACGGCGTAATTCTCTACCAGGAACAGGTTATGCAAATTGCCGTGACCGTCGGTAATTACAGTATGGCAGAGGCCGATACCTTGCGGAAGGTAATGAGCAAGAAAAAAGCCGCCGATATGGAAAAAGAGAAACCAAAGTTCATGGAAGGCGCCAGGAAAGTTAAAATTCCGGAGGCGAAGGCGCGCAAGATCTGGGAGCAGATGGAGACATTTGCCGAGTATGGTTTCAACAAATCTCACAGCACTGCCTACGCCATGATCTCTTATCAAACGGCCTATCTTAAAGCCCATTATCCCGTCGAATTCATGGCCGCCTTGCTGACCAGTGAAAAGGACAACCGGGACAAGATTATCAAGCACATCAGTGGCTGCAAGGAGATGGCAATCAAGGTCCTGCCACCGGATATCAATGCCTCGGAGCGTGATTTCAGCATTACCGCCGACAGTATCCGCTTCGGTCTGGCAGGCGTAAAGAACGTCGGGGTAGGGGCCATTGAAGCCATTATTACGGCTCGCCGGGAAGGTCAATTCGAGGACTTTCATAATTTCTGCGAGCGTATTGATTTATCAAAGATAAACAAGCGTGTAATGGAGAGCCTGATCAAATGCGGGGCCTTTGATTCCATGGGTTATCGTCGCCGTCAGTTGATAATCTCCCACGAAGGCGCCATGGATGTAGCACAGAAGCGACGCAAGGAAAAGGACAGCCAGCAGGTATCGCTGTTTGATCAGCTTTTTTCGCAGGAAGAACAACATTCGTCAGTTATCAAAAGCAACAGCGGTATTATTGATGTGCCTGAATGGGATAACAAGGAACTGCTGGCCAATGAAAAAGAGACCCTGGGATTTTATATTACGGGACATCCTCTCGAAAGATTTGCCGATAGTCTGGCCCTGGTCACGAATACGGATACGGAACGTATTTCCGAACGTAAAGACAAGGAAAGCGTCGTTTTTGGCGGCATCGTCAGCAGCATCCGCGAGGTCACCACGAAAAAGAAGGATATTATGGCCTATGTGACCTTGGAAGACCTCAAGGGATCTGTAAACGTGATATTTTTTGCCGACGTTTACAGAAAGGCCACAGTGCTTCTCCATGGTGACGAACCGATTTTAGTTGAAGGGATACTTGATGTTTCTGAGGAGAGCCTCAAGGTAATAGCCACTGAGGCCCAGCCCTTAAGCGCAGTTATAGTAAATTCTCCCTCTTCCGCTCAATTTACCTTTGATGGCGCCGCGTTAGATGCTGATGTGCTGGCTTCTTTAAAGAAAATTATCAAGGAGTATCAGGGTAAATACGAAAGCTGTCTGCGCTTGCTGAACGGCCGGCATGAAACAATTATTTATCTCGGGGAAAATTACAGAGTCGAATTATCGGCCAATATAAAAAGGGATGCCGACCGGATTCTCGGGGCGGGGGCGACGAGATTTATTTAAAGTAACCTTTAAAGCCTTTTCCTGCCTGTAAGTTTACATAAGATATCTTATAGGACACTAACAAAAAGTATTACAAATCTTCCTCGGCCAGCTTCTTCATCAAATCTGCTTGTACGGCGGTTAGTTTTTTCGGAACATTCACCGTAACCTTTACGTATTGGTCTCCCGGGTCCGACCCTTTTAAATTTGGTACGCCTAAACCCTTCATCCTGATCTTGGTGTTGTTCTGCGTTCCAGGTGGAATTTTGATTCTTTTCACTGATCCATCCACGGTCGGAATATCAAGGCTCGTTCCCAGTACGGCCTGGGAAAACTTGACCTCTTTGTCTATATAAATGTCGTTTCCGTCTCTGGCGAATATGGGATGGGGCATGATACTGATGTTCAGGTATAAATCCCCTAACGGTCCACCGTAACCGCCCGGCAAACCCTTACCTGTCAGGCGCAGCTTCTTGCCGGCATTGATTCCCGCCGGTATCCTGATATTGATCTCATCTACCCGGCCATCCTTATTGATAGCCAATTTTTTTTCCGCCCCCATAACTGATTCTTCTATTGTTATCGCCAGGTTATATTCGAGATCCTGACCTTTTTGGGGCGGCATCTGCTGGTACTGCCCACCGCCACCGAATAAATCTGCGAACGGATCGCCCCCCCCGGACGGCCCGGACTGAAAGCTGTAGGATCGTCTCCTGCCGCCCGCACCGGCCGCACCAAAGCCCCGGAGGATCTCATTAATGTCAAAACCACGGAAGATGTCCTCCTGGCTATAATGCTGACTGAAGCCATCGGCGCCGTAGTTATCGTATTGCTTGCGCTTTTCCTGGTCGCTCAATACGGCATAGGCCTCACTCATTTTCTTGAATTTTTCTTCCGCTTCCTTATTGCCCGGATTCTTATCAGGATGAAATTTGACTGCCAGCTTGCGGTAGGCCTTCTTGATATCGTCCGCGCTGGCATCCTTACCTACCCCCAGTGTCTTATAATAATCTGTGCTCATGTTCCTCCAAATATGGAAAATTTAATGTATTATTGCTGAAAGCTAATTGTTTATCGGCAAATGTCAAGGGTGCGTATGCCACCAGAAATCATTGTTGCTAACCGGGTCCAGATACCTTAACCGATCCCATTTTATTATCCGCGGCGCCGTATCTATCTCATTGCTTTCGTGTATCAGGCGATCTACCGTTAAGAGCAGTCCCCCTGTAAATCCATGTTTTTCAACGGCTTCCCGGCTATAGGCGGCGCAGGTCGGATACATGTTGCAACGATCACCATCTATCGGCGATATATACTTGCTGAAAAATATAAATCCGCCTTTTAACAGAGAGGCCGGCCATGATAGCTCATTTGATGACCCTGCCCTCTTCATTTCTCGCGCGGCAAAGTCCCAGGGGGTAAAACTATCGTCTCTTTCAGCGCCGGATGCGCAGCAAAGTATGGGCGTAAAACAAACCAACAGCCCAAACCAAACTAACGAGACAATTGCAAAAGTCGCATAAATGCCCCGCAGGTCATTCCGGCGGAAGCCGGAATCCAGAAATATCAATGCTTTACAAACGCGCTGGACACCGGTTTTCACCGGTGTGACGAGTTTTGCAATTGGCTCTAACATGATGAATAATTTATAATTCCGTCGTTTCATGCAATCAAAATCTATGGCTGATAATAATGGATTGAGCGCCCCCATCACGATACAGGGCAAGCGAAAAATTATCCTTCAGCTTTTGGATGAAGTCTCTTTCTTTATCGCGGTTATATTTGTGGACGCTGCTGACGGCGCTGTAAATGTTGCCGCTATACCAGCCCAGTTCGAAAAAGGCAAATATGCCGCCGACCACGTAATTATCATGGTGAAAAAGTTCCGCAGCCCCCCAAATAAAAGCACCGTTTAATAGAAAAGCCACCAGGGCATCACGGGGCCTTTCCGCATACAAATGACCTGCCCCAGGGAGAACAGCGGCCAGCAGGCCGGCTGTTGCAGGAGATTTATATGGCAATTCCATCTTTTCCATCTCGGCAGCAAAGAGCGAGGCGGCGGGAAATAGAGGGCTCCCTTGGGGAACCTGCCGCAAGGCATCTTGGGCGCCGCGCCAGTCCGTGCGTTCCAGCATGACCAGGGCCCTTTGGTACAGGGCTTTATCGCTGTAATTGGGCGCATTGGCAATGGTGATCAGCTCAAAGGTGCGCAATGAATCTTCATATCTGCCGGATAGTTTTTCGATTCTTCCTTTCAGGTAGAGCATCTCAAAATAACGGGGACTGGCCGGATACTTGGACAAGAACTGGTCGCAGGCAATAATAGCCTCTGCCCATCTTTTGGCTTGGAAATAACATTCCGCAATACGAAAAGTTGCCTTTTCTGCCTGATTGTCTGTGGGAGCCAGATAAATATAACGCTTATATTCACCTATGGCGCGGAAATAATCCCCCTCCTCATAAAGCGATTCAGCAAAACCAAAAACATGCTCCGCCGCCACCCTATCCTCCGCCCGGACCTGAACAAAAGAGAGGTGCATCACAAAAATTGTGATAAATATGCTCATGGTGGTTCGGTAGGACATTATTATTGCCCCCTTCTAACTGGCGGCCTCGTAAAAAGTCGAAAATGCCCAAGAATTGTCATTCCGGTGAAAACCGGAATCCAGGGATTAAAGACATGTTACAAACAAACTGGACACCGGTTTTCACCGGTGTGACGACTTTTTACGAGTTCATCCTAACTGAGGCCGGCAATTTTTCTCTTCAGGATCATTTGCATGGTGCTGTCGGCGGTTTTCTCCAGTGATTTGCGGTAGTATTCCAGTGATTTTTTGGGATCGTTCATCTCTTCATAAATCCGACCCATGTCTCTGAAAACCTGTCCGGCCAGATAATCTGCTTCGGGCATTTTAAGCGCATTTTCAAAGGAAATCAGGGCATTCTTATAATCCTTCTTAACTTCGTACCCGTAACCCTGACCACAGTAAGCGAAATACTTCAGGTAACTTTTCCGGGGAGCCCGCTGCATGAATTCGTCGTAGGCCTGGAGTGACAAATCAACCTGATTGAGATTGAGATATAAATTGCCCAGTTGGTAATGAGCCTGCAGGGCGGCCTGGCTGCGAGGATATTTGGTAATTACATTTCTGTAAGCAGTGATTAAATTGGGACTGGGGCCACTTTTGACGGCCGATGTCTCCGTCTGACTATAGAGCTGAAGCGCCGACTTTTCGTAATTCACGCTATAAAGCGACCACCCCGCGGCAATAGCTATACAGACAACAAAAACTACTCCAATAATGGATAGTTTTGACTTATGAAGGGCCGCAAATGTCGTCAGCTTGCTTAATTCAACCTGCAAGAAATCAGGTTCCTTTAATTCCTTCAATGTCTTTTTTGAAATTCTTTCCGCCATGAATCATACCTCTCTTAGGATTAATTTTTTCCTGGGTCAATTTTATCAATAATATCCGGGGGGATGCGGACAATCTTGCCTTGCATATTCACGCAGGCATGGACAGATTCGCCTTCGACAAGCACCCGCTCCTGTTTTTCATCCCGGATAACATAATTAAATTTGACAGTGGCCCTTCTCAAATAGACGATCTCCGTCTCGATAACAACAATCTGGTCATATCTGGCTGGATACAAATAATGGCACGAGACTTCCGTCAAGGGCAAGTTATAACCGTTTGATTCAATCTGGGCATAGGGGGCGCCGAGTTCCCGCAATAGCTCCGCTCTGCCGATTTCAAACCATTTGATGTAATTGGTATGATAGACAATGCCCATGGCATCGGTGTCGGCGTAGATGACCCTGATCTTAGTGAGATTTTTCGTGGACAAGGCTACTCCAATCCCGGATGAAATAATTCATCAGCAGATGACCAGGTGAAATTATGATACCCTCTTCCCGGGCAGCAGTTTCTCCATAGAAGCGACCGTGCGCCAAGTTTTCATCCGCCCGGGATGAGTATACGGCAAAGGGGCTGGGTTCTGATCCATGCGTCATGAGCGCAATCGGGGTCGGATGATCGCTCAGCACCATGACCCGGAACGCGCCGAATTTCGGCATCCCTTCCAGGATCGGGCCGACGATCTTCTCGTCAAAATCCTCTATGGCCTTGATTTTCCCTTCCAGGTTGCCTTCATGCCCCATTTCATCAGGCGCTTCCACATGCAGGAACATGAAATCAAGTTCCTGCAAGGCTGCCAGGGCGTTCTTCGCCTTCCCGAGATAATTGGTGTCCGTGTAGCCTGTCGCTCCCTCAACCGGTATCACTTTTAGTCCGGCATAAATGCCGATCCCATTGAGCAGATCTACTGCGGAAATCATGCCGCCCTTAAGGTTATACTTTAAGGTGAGCGGGACGATTTGCGGCGCCCTGCCCTGCCCCCATAACCATATTGCATTAGCAGGTTTTTTGCCTTCTTTTATGAGCCTCTGGTTGACAGGATGGTCCCGCAAAAAATCATGAGCGAGCCGCATCAAATCATTTAATTGGGGCGCCCCCTCCCCCTTAGGGAAAAAACCTTTAATCTCGCGTCCCGTGATGTCATGCGGAGGCGTTGTCCCCATCCCGCCGAGGCCATTTTTCCACACCAGCAGGTGACGATAGCTCACGCCGGGATAAAAGGCAAAGATATCCGAACCAAGGTGGTCATGAAGATCATGGATAATTGTTTTGGCGGTTTCAGAACTGATGTGCCCGGCCGTGAAATCAAGCATGGTCGGGTTATCATCTCCGCCCAAGGTAACCAGATTGCAGCGGAAAGCCACATCGTCAGTTCCCAGGGTCACACCGATATTAGCTGCCTCCAGGGGGCCGCGTCCGGAATAGCATTGCCTGGGGTCATAACCAAGGACAGCCAGATTGGCAACATCACTGCCGGGTGAAATTCCGGCCGGGATTGTGTCAATTAGTCCCAAGGTGCCTTCTGCTGCCATCCGGTCCATGTTCGGGGTATGGGAAAATTCGAGGGGCGTCTTACCGCCTAAGGAAGTTACAGGATTATCGGCCATGCCGTCGCCAAGCAGGATTATGTGTTTCATTATGAATACCCGTTTATGATTGGTCGTCTTCTATGCGAATAACCATCGTTTTATCAAGGACAATTTCTAATTGGTCAATTTCCAGCAGGGCATCCTGCACGTCTTTTTCCCGGGCTTTGTAAGTAGTAATAACTACCGGTACGGCACCGCTCTGTCGCCTGCCCTTTTGAATAACGGCGGCGATGCTGATGTTCTTTTTGCCTAAAATACCGGATATCTTGGATAAAACCCCCGGGCGATCTACTGCCGAAAAGCGGAAATAATAATTCGTGCAAATATCCTCCATCGGCATCAATTTGATATCTTCGGTCTCGGCTTCCCGATGCGAACGTGCGGGCTTCAGGCAGGAGATACCCTTCATCATCTCGCGAGCCGTGTCCACCAAATCAGAGACTACGGCGCTGGCGGTCGGCATCATACCCGCCCCCTGGCCGGAGAGAAAGATGGGACCGGAGGCATCACC
>JAPLJV010000010.1 GCA_026388415.1 Deltaproteobacteria bacterium
CCTCCCCATGGACAACGACTACGATAAACTGAAGGTTTATCTGCAGGAACACCTCCGGGCCGGTGATTAAATTTTGCTGTCAGCAAATCTTAAGCATCGAAAAGCGCCGCGACAAATTCCTCGCTGTTGAATCTTCTGAGATCATCAATACCTTCGCCAATGCCGATATAGCGGATGGGAATATTGAGTTCGCCGGCAATCCTCAGCACCACGCCCCCCTTGGCAGTCCCGTCCAGCTTGGTCAGAATGATCCCCGTGACCCCGGCTTCTTCACGGAATATTTTGGCCTGGGAAATGGCATTCTGACCGGTGGTGGCGTCAAGGACCAGCAACATCTCATGCGGAGCGCCGGTAACCTCCCGGGACATGATCCTTTTCATTTTCTTCAGTTCTTCCATCAGATTAACCTTGGTATGGAGCCGACCGGCCGTATCTACTATCAGAACTCCCCCGGGGCGGCGCTTAGCAGCCTGAATGGCGTCAAAAACAACGGCCGAAGGATCGGCATTGATTTTTTGCTTCACCAGATGCACACCCGCCCGCTCGCTCCAGACCGCCAACTGTTCAATGGCGGCCGCCCGAAAGGTGTCGGCCGCAGCCAGAGTAACCGTCCGCCCCTCTTCCCGGAACAGATGCGCCAACTTCCCGATCGTCGTGGTCTTGCCTGTCCCGTTGACGCCCACCACCATGATCGTAAATAAACCATCAGAGGGAATGGTAAAGGGGGCATCACTTTTCCGCAGCGTTTCCGTCATGGTCTCACGCATGATTTTTTTCAGCGCCTCGGGATTGCTCAGCTCCTTTCTCTTCACCTGATCCCGCATCTTTTCGAGGAGCTGCGCGGTATAAAGCGGCCCGACATCGGCGGCAATCAGGAGTTCTTCCAGCTCATCAAAAAGTTCCTGATCAATAACTTTCTTGCCCAAAATGACATCGTTGACATCCATCAAGAGAATCTGTCTGGTCTTATCCAGGCCGACCTTGAGACGTTCGAATAGTCCCATGCTGCTCCTTCTCTAATCTATTGAAATATTGAACATACGAGTTTGATAAGCCGCGATTTGCCGCATCAGTTGAGATTGACGGAAACGAGGGTCGAAACACCTTGATTCTGCATGGTAATCCCGTAAAGATTTTCTGCCACTTCCATCGTCTTCTTGTTATGGGTAATCATGATGATCTGCGAATTTTTCGCAATATCCTGAATTAACCGGTTAAACAACGAGATATTAGCATCATCCAACGCCGCGTCCACTTCATCGAGCACCAGAAAGGGCGTGGGCCGATACTGGATAATTGCCAGGATCAAAGCTATCGCCGCCAATGATTTTTCGCCTCCCGACAAGAGGCTGACGTTCCGGGTGCGTTTCCCTGGAATCTGAATATCCATTTCCACGCCTGTCTCAAGCATTTCCGTGCTGTCCGTCAGATAAAGGCTGCCTTTACCGCCCGGGAATATCCTCGTGAACATCTCCTGGAAGCACAAATTTACCGCCTCAAAGGTCTCGGCAAAGCGCGTGCGTGAAATCCGGTTGATCCTCTCAATGGTGCGCTGTAAAGACTGCAAGGAAGCGGTGATGTCGGCATCCTGGGCCGTCAGGAAATCGTGCCGCTCCTTCAGTTGTTCATATTCGCTCAAGGCCAGCAGATTAACCTCACCGAAGTTTTCGACTGTAGCCCGGGCCTTCTCCAGGTTCTCCATGGTTGCCTGTTTTTCTCCGGCTTCGATCCCCTTGAATTCCCGGACCAATTCTCCCAAATCAACATAATGTCTTTCCTGAATGTTATTTTTCAGGTGATCGCTCTGAAAGTCAATTTCCCGAAGAGCAATCTCCCGCTCATTTGCCTCTTTCGTGACCCGCTCCAGGCTTTGTTTAATCTCTTTAACTTCCCGTTCGCAGTCTTTCAGCAAACCATCCTTGTCCTGCTGCCGGAGATTCATTTCCGCCAGTGTTTTTTCCAGAAGTTGGTACTCCTGATAGAGACTCCCCAGATTTTCCGTCTCACCGGCAATATTTACGGCGAGTTCCGCTTCCTGATGAATCGCCTTTTCCTGGTCCGCCTGCTTCTCCGTTATCTCACGGAGCAAGGCGGTCTGGGTCATTCCCAGGGTGGTTAAGTTTCTTTGCCCCGCTGCCATTTTCTCTTCACTGGCAGCCAAAAGAACCTTGGTGGCAGTGTACTCCCGTTCCCACTTCTCAAGTTCTGATTTAACTTCCTGCCGCTTAATATTCAGCCCTGCTATAACTTCAGTAATGACAAGCTCCCGTTCTTCCTGAACAATCTGGTCATGCTTGACCAGCTCCATTTTCTCGAGCGTTTCTGTTTCGGCCGCAACCATCGTCTCATGATCGAACTCGTGTATGCTGCGCCGTTGATTAATGCGCTTCATCTCGTCATCGAATCGTTCCAGGTCTTTGCATCGGCCGTTAATCTGGATCTCCAACTGGTGCAACTCGGTTTTGACCTGCTGCAACGCCTCTTCAGACCCGGCAATCATGTTGATGGCAACTATCCTGTCCTCCTCAGACTCTTCCATGTCCCGCCGCAGGCGAGAGATTTCCTTTTTTAATTCGCCGATTTCTCTCTTGTTGGCCAGCAGATTTCTTTCTCCCTTGTTATGACTGCCGCCGGTAAGTATGCCATGGGAATTGATGATATCGCCATCAGGCGTTACAAAAGAACCCCGAAACCCGTTTTGACTCCATAAGGAGACGCCGTCCTTGAGGTTTGGTATCAGCAGTACGTCGCCCAGCAGATTATCCAGGATTGCTTTAAAGTCGTCATGCACCTGAACTCGATCAAGCAGCCGCACCGTTGCCTCAAGATGTTTAGGCTGCGGTGATTGCAGATGATAATTTCTGACACCCAGCGGGACAAAAGTTCCTCTCCCGGAGGCGGACTGCTTTAAATAATCAATGGCCCTGATCCCATCCTCCTGATTCTTGACCACGACATATTGCAGTTTCTCACCCAGAACAGCCTCAACCGCCATTTCATATTCCATCGGCACGTCAATATGGTCGGCCACGAGACCGAGAAACGTATCACCTGCCAAACCAGCGAGACTTCCCTGTTTCCTGGCTGTCATGATGGATTTGATGCCCTCGCTGCACCAGGTGTAACCATCCTGAAACTCCTGCAGTGAAGCCAAGCGAGCCGACTTCCGACCGTTCTGGTCCTTCAACCCGGCAATATCGTCTTCAACTTGCCGGAGACGCTCCCTGGCCTCGCCAAGATCGGTAATAATAGATCCCTGACGAGTCTTTAATCCCTCCCTGTTTTCCTCATCCGCCCCTAACGCCTCACTTATATCCCGCCAGGACTGGGAAAGGAAATCAGAGCGTTGGGCATTTTCTTCCATTTCCTTAAGGTGCCGTTCCTTCCTTTTGTTAATATCCTCAAGGGTCTTGACAAAATTTGCCTCCATATTCTTGAGCTTTGACTTCTCGGCCGCGATATCAATATACGCTACTTTCCGGGCGTCTGATTCCCTGTTCAGGTCGCTATCGGCTTTCCTCAATTCGTCAAGCTGCTTCTGGCTGGCAAGAATAGCCGCCTGCACATCTTGTATCTCGCGCTGCAGCGTTTCAATCTGTGCCGTCAACGTGTGAACTTCATTCCGGATATCGGCTAGACGGTCTTCCCGCGTCTTTATCTCGGCAACGTTCCGTTCTTTTTGAGCATGCAGATCGGCAACACGCTTGCGGGAAAATTCCACCGTCTGCTCTTTCATGTTAATTACGTTCTTGATTTCATAAATTTTTTCGCGGCTTTGGGAAATCATTTCCTCTTGCTGCATCACGGTGACTTTTAGCTCCTCAAAAGAGGCTTCCCTGCCTTTCAGCTCCGTTCTAATAGCCGTTTCTTTGCCTTGCAGAATCTCCCTGTCTTTTTCCAGCGCTGCTCTCTTCTCGATCAGGTCGGCATAGTTTACCAGCGCCAAGGAGAGTTCGGCCTCCTTGATTTCTTTTTTCAGGGCCCGGTATAATTCGGCGCGTTTTGCCTGCCGGGAAACGACATTGAGCTGGGTTTTTACCTCCTTCATTATGTCATGGAGGCGCAGCATGTTTTGCCGGGTGGCTTCCATCTTCCGTAAGGCTGCTTCTTTCCGGCTTTTGTATTTGGCAATCCCGGCAGCTTCCTCGATATATTGCCGCCGTTCTTCCGGCTTCGCCTCGACCAGCGTGGAAACACTGTTCTGCTCTACGAGAGAATAGGTCCTGGCGCCGACTCCCGTATCCATGAAGAATTCCTTGACATCCAGCAGGCGGCAGGGAACTTTATTGAGGTAATACTCACTTTCTCCTTCCCGGAAAATACGCCGGGCAATAGTCAATTCACTGCACTCGCCGTAAGCGCCCGAAAAAGGCTGGCCATCGCTGACCATAGTCATGGTAACTTCGGCCATCCCCACGGGGGCAGTATTTTCGGCCCCGCTGAAGATGACGTCGTCCATCTTCTTGCCGCGCAGGGCCTTGATGCGCTGCTCGCCCATAACCCAGCGAATTGCATCAACAATATTACTCTTGCCGCAACCATTGGGGCCGATCACGCCGCTGATGCCCGGTGAAAATTCCAGGACGACCTTCTCGCAGAAGGTCTTGAACCCGCTTATCTCCAGCTTTTTTAATCGCATCTTTCAAAACCCGGCCATTTGTAATTCTGTGCGATATTAGCAAAGGGTCGGGCTGTTGTAAAGAAAAAAATACAATAAAATGTGGTCAAATTATTTTTACCCACAACATGTAGTATAATCAGCGTTTAAGGCCGGAGGTTCGGGCAAGGCAAAATTCAGAGTATGAAGGGGCAGAGAATATTAACAATAAACGTTGTGAATCCCCTTTTTCTTACTTATAATGCGCCGACGTAATTGCTGAAATATTCACATGTCATTAACGCAATGTTCTGGACGGGAACCAGACAAGCCTCTGTAATACTGAGAAATTCAATGGTAAATAAAGAAGCCACCGCCCGTATCATTGCGCGCCTTAAAACGCGTCCAATCTGGAGATGTCGGCGGTCGGTGACCGGCACCGGATATGGCCGATCCAGAGGTGGGGGGAGTTTGTTTATCGATGAAAGCAAAAATAGAAAATGATATTTGCCGTTGCCCCTGGGTTGATTTGGGCAAAGCCGATTATGTCGAATATCACGACAAAGAGTGGGGTGTTCCGGTTTATAACGACAGGCTGTTGTTTGAATTTCTGACTTTGGAATCTGCCCAGGCAGGTTTAAGCTGGTACACCGTTTTAAAAAAGAGAGAGCATTATCGAAGGGCATTTGAAAATTTTGAACCGGAAAAGATTGCCGGATTCGATCAGGCAAAGATTGAAGGACTGTTACTGAATCCGGGGATCATCAGAAATCGCTTGAAAATCGAAGCTACGGTAAATAATGCGCATAAATTTCTTGAAGTTCAGACAGAGTATGGAAGTTTTTCAAAATATATATGGGGTTTTGTCGGGGGCAAACCAAGAATAAGTAACATATTGAAATTGTCTGATTATCCTGCAACAAACCAGGAATCGGACACATTAAGCAAAGACTTGAAGAAGAGAGGGTTTAAATTTTTGGGTTCTACGATATGTTATGCGCATATGCAGGCCACGGGTATGGTAAACGACCACTCTCTTGGTTGTTTCAGGAGAAGGGAGCTCATTGAGAAATATGGTAAAGGACAAACCCATGAACGGTAACAACCGATCCGACATCGCACCCGGCATGCGGGTGAAAGTGGTCCGGAAAGAGGATCAGCGCAGCGGCGCCCTCACGGAAGGAATCGTCCGGGATCTGCTCACGAAATCGCCCCAGCACCCCCACGGCATCAAGGTGCGCCTGGAGGGCGGTATCGTGGGGCGGGTACAAGAGATTTTGGGCGCTTGATGGTCACCCGTTTTTCCGCGGAAAGGACTTCCATGAAGATTTACGTTGATGCGGACGGATTTCCCCGGGCAGCGAAGGACATCCTGGTCCGGGCCGCCCTGCGGCTGGGTGTGCCCGTCGTCTTCGTGGCCAACAAGCCTTTCCGCCAGGAGACGTCGCCGCTGATTTCGAGTCTTCTCGTCCCCGAGGGGCCGGACATTGCCGATGACCGCATCGTGGAGTTGGCAGAGCCGGGTGATCTGGTAATTACCGCCGACATCCCCCTGGCGGACCGGGTCGTCTCCAAGGGGGCCTGCGCCCTTAATCCCCGGGGCAAGCTCTATACGGAGGAGAACGTCAAGGACCGTCTGGCTGTGCGGGATCTCCTGAGCGAATTAAGGGACGGCGGCCTGATGACGGGCGGACCACCGGCCTTCGGTAAGAAGGACTGCCAGGCCTTTGCCGACCAGCTCGATCGCTTCCTGATCCGCCGGTTGAAGGAGGAAAAAGCCTAAACGGCTGGATGGAAATACCGGATTAAATCAAAATATCCCGTCCAGCACCGCACCACAGCGCGGACAGGCATTGTCTCTCAGCGTCACTTTCTTGATGGAAAAGCCGTGGCGTTCGATGAGCAACTTACCACAGTTGAAGCAGTTGGTATTTTCTCCTTCGCTGCCGGGGACGTTCCCTACATAGACATATTTGAGCCCTGCTTCCCGGCCGATTTCACTGGCGCGGCTCAGAGTAGCCGCAGGAGTAGGTGAGCGGTCTGTCATCTTATACTGGGGATGAAAGCGGGAGATATGCCAGGGGGTTTCCGCTCCGAGCGAAGCGACAAAGGCGGCGATGTCCGCCAATTCCCCGGTACTGTCGTTCAAGTGCGGGATCAGGAGCGTAGTTACCTCGACCCAGATGCCCAACTCCTTCATCTTCTTCAGACTATCCAGAACCGGCTGCAGATGGGAGCCGCAATGGTCATGGTAAAAATCCTCGCTAAACGACTTCAGATCAACATTCGCCGCATCTAAATAAGGAGCAATCGTCTCAATAGCCGCGGCCGTCATATAGCCGTTGGTGACGAAGACATTCTTCAAGCCCCGTTCATGGGCCAGCCGCGCCGTATCCAGAGCAAATTCAAAATAAACGGTCGGTTCCGTGTAGGTGTAGGCAATAGTGCGGGAGCCGGACTTGATTGCATGCCCTACAACATCGTCGGGAGTCATCTCCAGCCCGCCGACGTTGCCACCATCCCGCGGGAGCTGTGAAATATTATAATTCTGACAAAAGTCGCAGCGAAAGTTGCAACCTGCGGTGGCGATGGAAAAGGATCGGGAAGCCGGGTAAACGTGATAGAGCGGCTTTTTTTCGATGGGGTCAACATTTTCGGCGATGATCGCCCCGTAGACGAGGGTATAAAGCACCCCTGCCCTGTTTTCCCGGACACCGCATAAACCACGCTTGTTCAGGCTGATCCGGCATTCGTGGTGGCAGAGATGGCACCTTGCCACATCAGCCGCCATTTTTTCATAAAGGATGGCTTCTTTGATCAAATTGACCCTCCCGCACGATCCCCTGGACAGGCTGTCGGCCATCGGCCTTGATCTTGAAGGGATCGCCGATGATATTCTGCACGGTTCTTAAGGTAAATTTCACGGGAAAGGATAGGCCGAGAAAGGCACCCAGGGGGTTTTTCATGACGGGCAGGGCCTCCTCCAGCGGTGCGGCAAACCTATAGCAACTGTTGGGCAAAAAGATAACGCTCCCCCAGCGGACATGGACGCCAGGCAGGAAGTATCTAATCAGGCGCGTCAATTCGGCAACATGGTAAAAACGTGCTGAATTATAAATGGAAGGATGGAATAAGCCACGTACCCGGCGCTGCAAAGCGGTGGTAGAAAATTTATTCAGCACCCCGATGAAAACTCTCCCCCGGCTAACCCGAATGGCCTCGCTGATGGCTTTTTCCGGATCGGCGATAAACTCCAGCGATAAAATCAGGGAAACAATGTCAAATTCGTTGTCGGAAAAGGGGAGATCCTCCGCCTTGCCCGGATGAAGATCCACCTTGTGGCCAAGCTTTTGCCTGGCAACTGCCAGCATCGGCGCTGAAGGGTCAATCCCGGTGACATCGCAGCCGCGATTTTGAAATAGGGCCAGATGTTCACCCGTGCCGCAACCAACGTCAAGCAGCCGCTCTCCGCGCCTCGGCGCCACGAGCTCCAGGATTAAGTCTTTTTCCCGCTTGTCTATATAACGGCCCTGCGGCGTCTGGAACCAGTGGTCATAATTATTGGCTATTTCTTCATCGAAAATCATCTACTCGCCTCAATGTATGATCCCTGTCATCCCCTATCTTACACTGTCTACAACTTATCCACCGATTGCAGACATTTCTTTGGCGCATTTTTTGACATGGTTCTCATCGCAGCATAGCTCGTGCTTACCCGGCTTGGCGGCAATAACCCCGCTCATGAGGCCCTGCAATTCCCCATCAGGGCAACCGTCGCGCAGGGCATCCCTCAAATCCACATCCTTATCCTGAAGCAGGCATGCCCGCAGGTGGCCATCGGCGGTAAGGCGGAGGCGGTTGCAGGATTCGCAGAAGTGGTGACTGATAGGACTTATAAAACCTACTTTTCCCAAGCCGCCCTCAATCCTGTACATGCGCGCCGGTCCATCAGTATTATTTTTCCCGTCGCCGCCCGGTTCGAGCCTGTAGACGCTTTTAATCCGCTCCAGGATTACCTCATTGGAAATGTATTGATCTTCACAACCCAGACCCGCCTGCCCCATCGGCATCAATTCGATGAATCGGATCTGAAATGGTTTATGCAACGTCAAACGGGCAAAATCAATAATCTCATCATCATTTACGCCCTTGATGACAACGGTGTTGATTTTGACCGGATAAAACCCAGCCTGATGGACCGCCTCTATGCCGCGCAAAACGGCATTCAGCTCCCCTCCCCGGGTAATCCGGTGATATTTGGCCTCATTTAGGGAATCAAGGCTGATATTGATCCTTTTAATCCCCGCCGCCAAGAGAGGAACAGCGAAGGGCGCAAGCAAGATGCCGTTGGTGGTGAGGCTGATATCCGTCAGACCGGAAATTTCCGCCAGACTGGCGATGAAGTCCACCACGCCGCGCCTGACGAGCGGTTCGCCACCGGTGATGCGCACTTTGGAGATTCCCAGGCTTACCGCGACCTTAACAATCCTCAATATCTCTTCATACCTGAGGACATCCTCATGTCCCAGCACGGAGACACCCTCTTTCGGCATACAATAACTGCACCGCAGATTGCATCGGTCCGTAATGGATATTCTCAAATAGTTAATGTTCCGATTGTAACCATCTATCATAATTTGTATCTTCCCTTACTATTAAAGGTGAACTGCTGTGCCATTGTAACAAAATTAATGTTTCATGACAAGCAGGAAGGTCGGCAGCCTGATGGCAAATCATCCTTGACAGTTATGCATTTCTCGACTAAACAGTTGGTCAGTCGTGGCTGGATAAATATAATCAATCTACAATCCGGAGAAATTTCATGGGGAAAGTGCCAATTACCAGATCAGGTTTTGAAAAATTAAAAAAAGACCTGGAAACGTTTAAAACAGTCCTATTGCCGGAAAACATTAAGGACATTGAGGTTGCCCGGGCTCAGGGCGACCTGTCGGAAAATGCCGAATACTCGGCGGCCAAGGAAAGACAATCCTATATCCATGGCAAGATTCAGGAAATAGAAAATAATCTGGCCCTCTCCGACGTGATTGACCTGGCCGCTATGGCGACCGACAGGGCTGTTTTCGGGACGGTAGTGAGCATTGAAGAAATAGATACCGGTAAAGCGATTAAATACCAATTGGTCGGACCGTTCGAATCCGATATAAACGAAAACAAGATATCCGTCACCGCTCCACTCGGGAAAGCCTTAATCGGGAAAAAAATCGGCGATGAAATAGAAGTGAAAGCTCCCGGAGGGGTGAGAAAATTTGAGATAGTTGATATTCTCGCCAATTAGATTCAGGTTTTGCCCGCCACGTTCAATCTGGCCATAGCCCTCATCAAGGCAGCCTTTGACTTTTCGTAATCGTCGCTCGCCCCTGGGGGCATCGTACTTAGTTTTTCCTGAGCCCTTTCTTTGGCTATCCTGGCTCTTTCCTTGTCAATGGCATCGGCTCGTTCGGCCGTTTCGACCAGCAGGGTTACCTTGTTTGACGCCACCTCGGCATAACCGGTATTTATGGCGTAATAGGACCGCTTGCCGTCCTTGACGAGGTTCAGTTCCCCGATATCAACGAAGCTAAGAACTGGTGTGTGACCTTTCAAGACGCAAAACTGTCCTTCGCTCCCCGGTATTGTCACCTGCTCGACGAGGTCGCTGAAAACCAGCCTTTCCGGGGTAACAATTTCCAGCAATAATTCATCCGCCATCTCAAGTTCCTCTGGTTAGTCAGATAGTTGCTTGGCTTTTTCCACGACCTCTTCGATGCCACCCACCATGTAGAAGGCCTGCTCGGGTAAATCGTCGTGTTTGCCGTCCAGTATTTCCTTAAAGCCTCTGACCGTATCGGCCACGGACACAAATTTGCCCTCCTTACCGGTGAATTGAGCAGCAACGAAAAATGGCTGCGACAGGAATCTCTGTACCTTTCTCGCGCGGCTCACGGTCAGCTTGTCTTCTTCGGAGAGCTCATCCATGCCGAGGATAGCAATGATGTCCTGCAAATCTTTATATTTCTGCAGAGTAAGCTGAACAAGTCTGGCAACTTCGTAATGCTCTTTCCCGAGTACATTGGGATCGAGGATCCGGGAAGTGGAATCCAGCGGATCAACTGCCGGATAGATACCAAGTTCGGAAAGAGGTCGGGACAGAACCACGGTGCCGTCCAGATGGGCAAAGGTAGTTGCCGGCGCCGGATCCGTAAGATCGTCGGCGGGCACGTAAACACACTCTACGGCAGTGATGGAACCCTTGGTAGTGGAAGTGATGCGTTCCTGCAGCTCTCCCAGATCCGTCGCCAGGGTCGGCTGATAGCCGACGGCCGAGGGCATGCGTCCCAGAAGCGCCGAAACCTCAGATCCGGCCTGAGTAAAGCGGAAGATGTTATCTATGAAGAGCAGCACATCCTGGCCTTCCACATCACGAAAATACTCGGCTACCGCGAGCGCCGTCAGAGCGACTCTCGCCCTTGCTCCCGGTGGTTCAGTCATTTGGCCGTAAATAAGGGCAGCCTGCTTGATAACGCCGGATTCCTTCATTTCTAAATAGAGATCGTTTCCTTCCCGCGTCCTTTCGCCTACACCGCCAAAAACGGAAATACCGCCATGGTGCATCGCTATATTGTGGATCATCTCCATCATGACGACGGTTTTCCCCACTCCCGCGCCTCCGAAGAGTCCCATTTTACCGCCCCGGGGGAAAGGCACCAGTAAGTCAATAACTTTAACGCCTGTTTCCAGCACCTTGACACTCGTATCCTGCTCCATAAAGGAGGGGGATTCTTTATGAATGGAGGAAAAGTTTTTTGCGTTTACCGGACCCAATCCATCAACGGGGCGTCCGACCACGTTTAATATCCTGCCCAGACATTCCGGTCCGGCCGGTACCATGATCGGAGTGCCCAGATCCTTGGCCGCCATGCCTCTGACCAGACCATCGGTAATGTCCATGGCTATGCAGCGGACTACATTGTCACCCAGATGCTGGGCAACCTCGACGATCAGGTTGTCTTCCCGTTCGTCAATGGTGGGATTAGTTATGCTGATGGCGTTTAAGATGTTGGGGATATTTCCATCCTCAAAGGCCACATCAACGACCGGTCCTATTACTTGCACAATCTTTCCTACATTCATACCCATCTCCTTATTTTTTCTTATCCCTTGGACAGCGCCTCAGTGCCGCCGACGATGTCCATCAGCTCCGCCGTTATCGCCGCCTGTCTCGCTTTGTTATATTTAAGCGTCAAGCTGTTGATCATGTCCTCACAGTTGCGGGTGGCGTTGTCCATCGCCACCATCCGGGCGCCGTTTTCTCCCGCCGATGTCTCCAGCAGCGCCCGATAGATGAGCACATGAACATACATGGGAAGGAGTCGTTCCACCAGGGCCGGCTCGGAAGGTTCGTATAGGTAATTCACCCTTTTGTCGAACGGGAGATCATCGCGGGCGCCAATCAATGGCAACGGGAAAATCCTTACCATAGCGGGCCGTTGGATGGAAACGTTGGCAAACTCGTTATAGATGACGTGCAGCTCATCGTACTCTTCCTTGATAAAAGGCTCGATGACATCGTCCGCAATGCTTGCCGCCAGGGTCATATCAAGGCGGCGGAAGACTTCAACGCGCTCCCCCCGGATGTTGTGTTTCTTCCGAAAGTAGTCTCTCCCCTTCTTGCCAACAGGAATCAGCACCACTTCCTGACCGGCGCCGATTCTTTCCCGGACGAACCTTTCGGTGGCTTTAATCAGGTTATTGTTAAAACCCCCGCAAAGACCACGATCAGAGGTCATGCACATCACCCATATTTTCTTTGCCTCACGCACTGCCAGCAAAGGATGGGCGGCCGGTTCCACACGCGGCGCCAAACTTTTCAGTACATCCATGAATTTAAGCGCATAAGGCCGGAAATTCTCCAGCCTGGTCTGGGAGGCCTTAAACTTCGAGGCCGCAACCATATTCATGGCCTTGGTGATCTGCCTGGTCTTCTGAACCGCTACTACTTTTCTTTTAATGTCCTTTAAGGCGGCCATTAAAGTAAACTCCCTCAAGTGTTGTTAATCCGTTAAAAAAGATGACGCTTTTTCAACTGACAGTAAATACCGTATCAAATTCGCCGACTGCAGTTTTTAATTTCTGTTCCAGATCCGCACTGATAATCTTTTTTTCATCAATTTCCCGACCAATTTCGGGGTATTTCGTGGCTAAGAAACTCAAAAGCTGAGGCTCGTAATTCTTTATGGATGCTACCGGATACTTATCCAGATATCCCCGCGTACCGGCAAACAGAATTGCCACCTGTTGCGACAGCGACATGGGCTGGAACTGCGGTTGCTTCAATATTTCCACCAGGCGCACACCGCGCTCCAGTTGGGCCTGCGTTGACTTATCCAGGTCGCTGCCAAACTGGGCAAAGGCGGCCAGCTCACGGTACTGAGCCAGATCAAGTTTCAAGGTTCCCGCCACCTGTTTCATGGCCTTTACCTGGGCCGCGCCGCCAACGCGTGAAACTGACAAGCCTACATTGATGGCGGGCCTGATGCCGGAATAAAAAAGACTAGGCTCCAGATACACCTGCCCATCGGTTATGGAAATAACGTTGGTGGGAATGTAGGCGGAAACATCACCCGCCTGCGTTTCAATGATCGGCAGGGCCGTGAGCGATCCTCCGCCCAATTCTTTGCTGACACGGGCGGCACGTTCCAACAGTCGGGAGTGATTATAAAATATATCGCCCGGAAAGGCTTCGCGCCCGGGAGGTCTGCGGAGCAGCAGCGAAATCTGACGGTAAGCCACAGCCTGCTTGGAGAGATCATCATAAATAATCAGTGCATCCTGCGCCTTATCACGGAAATATTCGCCGATGCTGCAGCCGGCATAGGCGGCAATATACTGCATGGTGGCCGGATCGCTTGCGGTAGCGGAAACAACGCAAGTATAGGCCAGGGCATCATGTTTTCTCAAATTTTCCACTACTTGCGCCACGGTGGATTTTTTTTGCCCGATCGCCACATAGACGCATTTTACGCCTGTATCCTTCTGCCTGATGATGGCATCAACACCGATGGCCGTCTTGCCGATCTGCCGGTCACCAATGATTAATTCCCGCTGTCCACGGCCGATAGGCGTCATGGCATCAATGGCCTTAAGCCCCGTGTACATGGGCTCATTTACTGGCTGCCGCTGAATAACACCGGGGGCAACCATCTCAATCCGGCGAAACTCCTGGGTCTCTATGGGACCCTTCCCGTCCATCGGGGCGCCGGTGGCGTCAATAACGCGGCCCAGCAGTGCCTCACCAACAGGCACCTGGGCAATCTTGCCGGTCCGTTTGACAATATCGCCTTCCTTAATGTGCGTTACCTCTCCCAGAATGGCAACGCCTACGTTATCCGTTTCGAGGTTCAGGACCATGCCCAAGATGCCGCCCGGAAATTCCAGCAACTCCATCGCCATCGCCTTCTGCACTCCATATACCCTGGCGATGCCATCGCCTACGGAAAGAACGATGCCGGTTTCACTGACATCCAGTTTCTTTTCATAATCTTTAATCTGTTGAGAAATAATCTGACTGATTTCCTCTGCCCTTATCATCTCCATGCCCTATATCTCCTCCCCTAAGAGCCTACTCATGTTATTCAATTGCACCTTGATGCTGCCATCGTAAAGCTTGTCACCTACCCTGACCACGACGCCTCCCAGCAATGACGCATCTTCATCTATCTGCATTTCCACTTTTTTCCCGGTCAGGGACTCCAGGCCTCGCTGCAGATTTGCCGCCAGCTCCGATGTCATGGGAAACGCCGTCCTTACCTGTACGCGGGAGATCCCAAGGGCATCATCCATCAGCTTGCGATAGCTTTCCTCAATATCAGTCAGGCCGGCTATCCGGCGTTTCTCAACTAAAAGCCTGATAAAATTAGCCGTTGGCAAGGATAAATTCAGCTTCAGCAAAACCCTGTCCACGACCTTTTTCTTGTCCCCTTTGTCATATACGGGATTAGAAAGCAATTCTCTGAAGTTTTTGTTGTCCTCCATGACCACGGCAAAAAGTCTTAATTCCCGGTAGTATTCTTCATACCTGTTTTGTTCGCCCGCCACAGTAAAAAAAGCCCGCGCGTAGCGTCTGGCAACATTACTGGTTATCAATGCTTGCTCACCACCTTGTCTATATAATCTCCGACCATAGCAGCGTGATCGGTCGCGGTAATATTCTGCTTCAGGGTATCCTGAGCCATTTGCACGGAAAGGCGCACGGCCTCTTCCCGCAAATCGTGACGTGCCATTTTCATCTCGTGGTCCATCCTCTTACGGGCATCATCCTTCATTTTCACTGCCGCCCTTTCGGCATCGGCGATGATCCTTTCCTTTTCTGCCAGCCCCTGTTGCCTGATCAAGTCCGACATGGCTTGTATCTCGTCCGTGGCCTTGTCCAACCGGGCATTATATTCGGCAAACTTCTTCTCCGCTTCTTCTTTAGCGACGGCTAACCCCTGCAGGGTCGTTTTAACGTCATCCTGACGACTGCTAAAAAAATCCCTCACTTTGTCGGCCATGAGCCAATAGAGCAAGCCGGCCAGCACAACAAAATTAAACGCGCGCCAGCCAAAGCCGACCCAGTTTCTACCGGCTTCCGGATCGCCGCCACCTGTGGAGGCATGCAGCAGCGTAATACCCAAGGCAGGACCGACGGACAGAACAAACAGGATGAAAATCAACATTTTAGTATGCATCATTTTCTTTAACGATCGGTTTTGTAACGACCTGCGGAATGACTTCTCTGCGTCCCTGCTCTTCATTGGAGTCTCCTCCCCAGCACTTTCTCGGCTATTTCCAAAGATATCCGCCGGGATTGGCTGCCTAAAATCTCCCTGGCCGCCAGAATCTCCTCCTGCAGTTTTTCATGATATTGTTGCGTAAGCGCGAGAATTTCCTTACTAACACCGTCAACGATCGCTTTTGCCTGATCGGAGCCTTCTTTGATAAGATGCTTATTATTTCCCAGAGCTTCAATCTTCGTCACGCGAACCTTTTCTTCATAGGCAGCCATTTTTTCTTCCACCATCCTGTCAAGACGGGCGATTTCCTCTCGCCCATTTTCGATGCGGCCGTTTCTCTTGTCAATAATCGCGAGCAGGGGCTTGTAAAGAAGAAAGTTCAGGATAACAATCAAGATGATAAAATTAATAATCTGGAGAACCAACGAAAAATCAATCTGAATCACAGCATTCCCTCGCTAAGAATAAACTGACTGGCAAGTTACTAAATGGCCGTAGCTAATAAACGGTCGCCTTCTAATCACAACTCGCCACACTTGTCAAGCAACTTTCCAAATATTTCCTGCATAGCCGCAATACCTCACTTCCGGGAAGCGAGGAAGCGTTTCCGGACAATTTTCCAGCCGTCGTTTTCCCGTTTAAGTTCCAGGCTTTTTATACCCATGCTGCTGATGCCATCGGAACGGTAATGCTGGTACTCAGCACTCAGCACTTCTTGCACTTGTCTTTCATGCTTGCAGCACAAAACGTCTCATCCGGACATTGAGCAACAAACCAATGCCAAACATAAAAACCACCAAAGACGAGCCCCCATAACTCATAAACGGCAGGGGGATTCCCACTACCGGCAGGATGCCCAGAACCATGCCGATATTGATAAATACCTGCCCGAAGATCATCATGGTAACTCCGATGGAAATCAGCATTCCCGTCAGATCTTTCGCTTGAAAAGCAATTTTCAGACCCCATAAAATCAAAGTAAAAAAAACAATTATTAATAACATCGCACCGGCGAAGCCCCATTCTTCGGCATATACGGAAAAAATGAAATCAGTATGTTGTTCGGGCAGGAATTTTAATTGCGTCTGGGTGCCTTTTAAAAAGCCCTTTCCCCATAACCCGCCGGAACCGACCGCAATAATGGATTGAATGATGTGGTAGCCGGTGCCCAGGGGGTCCTGTTCGGGATTTAAAAAGGTCATTATCCGTTCTTTCTGATAATCCTTCAAGAAATGCCAACCGAGGGGAATAAGAACCAGACCGCAGCCGGCAGCCAAGGCCATGGATTTCCATTTTATGCCCGCCATGAAAATAATGCCCAGAAAAAGTATGATCAAAATGATGCCCGTACCAAGGTCCGGCTGCTTGAGTACCAGCAGGAAGGGGATGAATGCAATCAGGAAAGGCAGTAACAGCTCCTTTAATGAGTATTCTTTTTCTGTTTTATGGCTGTCAAAATACTTTGCCAGCGCTAAAACAACTGCAACTTTCATCAATTCTGAGGGCTGCAGGGAAAAACCACCCAGGGCAATCCATCGCTGCGAACCACGCGTGGCATCGCTGATAATAAAGACGAGAATCAGTAGCAGGAGGGAAACAAAGTAAATCAGGTATGCCTGCCGAACGATGACGCGATAATCAATGCAGAAGGCTAAGGCCATGAAAAAAAGACTGATTCCCATCCACTGCAACTGCTTGATGTAAAGGGTTTTCAGCCGTGGCTCGGGCAGGCTGAATCCGGAGCTGTAGATATTAAGGATGCCGATAATCGAGACGCTGAGGACTATAAAAAGCAGTGTCCAGTCAAAATTTATTATCAGACGACGGTCAAACTTCATTTTTTACTGCCGCCTCCAGATTCTTTAGCCTTGCGGGAAAAATAGGCATCCAGGATTTTTCTGGCCACTGGTGCGGCAGCCGAACCTCCATGACCGGCATTTTCCATGATAACAGCCACGGCGATCTCCGGATTCTTGTACGGTCCAAAACAGACAAACAGGGCATGATCTCTGTATTCATAGGCGACTTTCTTTGCCCGCCGTGCTTTTTCATCTTGAGGCAAGCCAATGACCTGTGCAGTTCCGGTTTTGCCGCATAAGTCCTCTTCAGGCCTCTTTAACACATAACCGGTGCCCCCGCGTTCGTTGACAACGCCCCAGAGTGCGTAATTCAACAAGGCCAGATTCTCCTTGCTAACCGGTAACGTATTGATTTTTTCCGGACCAAATTCTTTAAAAACCTTACCATCGGCGGTCTCAATTCTCTTGATTACATGAGGACGAAACAACGTGCCGCCATTGGCCAGGGCAGCATAGGCGTTAACTAATTGTATAGGTGTGACTAAGTTATATCCCTGTCCAATGGCGACGGAAATCGTTTCTCCCAAATGCCATGGTTCACCCAACCGTGATAATTTCCATTCTTTCGTCGGCACCAAACCGCTTTTTTCACGGGGCAAATCAACTCCTGTAACAGAGCCGAAACCGAACTGCCGAGCATACCAGGCAATCTTGTCTACACCAAGCATCTTGCCCAGATTATAAAAATAGACATCACAGGATTCCACGATAGCACGGTGGAGATTGACGACGTGATGACCATCCTTTTGCCAGCACCGGAAGGTACGGTTTCCCACTTCATAGGCGCCATTACAGGTAAACGTCTTCTCAGGTGTAATTAAACCCTCCTGCAGGGCCGCAGCGGCAAGAACCACCTTGTACGTAGATCCGGGAGGGTATTGACCGGCAACAGCCCTGTTTTCCATCGGATGCACGGGATCGTTGGAGAGTTTCTCCCAACTCGCAAAGGAAATACCGCCATTAAACAAATTGGCGTCAAAAGAGGGCGAACTCACTAATGCCAGAACAGAACCATCACGCACATCCACAGCCAGAACCGCACCGGTTTTACCTTCCATAGCGCTCCAGGCCGTTTCTTGCAGCAAGGAATCTATGGTAAGCACAACATTATACCCTGACTCAGGCGTTATCAGGCCGAGCCCTTTAACTTTTCTGCCAAAAACATTAACCTCTATCTGCTCGGCACCGTTCTTTCCCTTCAGGTAGGCATCTAAATATCTTTCCATGCCATACTTACCGACCATATCTCCCGAGCTATAATCCTTCGCAGAATCCTTTTCCAATTCTTTCTCGGTAATTTCACCAGTATAGCCCACAATATGCGAAATCATGGGACCATTATGATAATACCTGATCGGGGTCACTTCCACAAACACGCCCGGCAGGTCAAGCACATTGGTTTCCACAATCGCTACTTTTTCCCGGCTGACATTCCTGTCCAATCTGACGGGAGCAAAAGGTCTGGCCTTTTCCGCCTGCGACAAGTCTGTTGAAAAGTTGATGGATCTTTCGTTATAAAGATTTCTTAAATTAATAATGACCGCCTCTATATCGTTGATACGGCTGGGGGCAAAGAAGATGTCAAACGAAGGTTGATTCTCAACCAATACCTGATGGTTGGCATCCATAATCAAACCCCGGGGGGGTCTTATCGTGCGCAGACGCACGCTGTTATTTTCCGATTTCTGACGAAACTCTTCGCCCCTGACAATCTGCAGATACAATAACCTTATCATGATGAGCGAAAGGGCCAGTGAAACAACCACCAAGAGGATCATGAATCTTCGTTTGAATTCAACCGATTGTTGATCGCTCAGCCGAGCGTGTATTTCCTGCATGCGAGAAGACCTTGAGCCTCCGAAATAGAGAAAAAACCATCGGCGCCAGCAGACCGACGATTATTGCCTGCGGCAAAAAAACATCCCATAAATGCTGGAGCTTGTCCAAATCAAAAGCAAGTTTGTAAAACAATATAACAAGTATTCCTTCAATAAGAGAGCAGCTGCCGACGAATATCATCACGACTGGAATTTTTTCTGCATAAATACGCGGAGAAACAAACTTCGCCAGCCAAAAAAACGCAAGATACAGAAGAGCAAAGAGTCCGGAAACGGAACCCATAAGACAGTCGAGCAAAAACCCGATAAAAAAACAAAAAATACCACCTTTTATCCAGGTCAGGTTAAAGCCGGCATATAGGACCATGAGGAGCGATATTTCGATGACTAATTCACCGGAAAAAAAAAGATTGGCAATCATAGTTTGGAAACCTATGAAAATTATGCCAACGCAAAATAAATAAACATATCTCACTTATTTTCATCCTTCGCCGGAATTATAACCAGGACTTCCTCGATGCCGACAGGATTCACAAAGGGGGCAACATTAATCCTTTGAAATAGATCAGCCTCTTTTTTACTCACCGACCTGACAACCCCCAATGGCAATCCTTTCGGGAAAACACCGTCCAGCCCTGATGAAATGACAACCTCACCTACCTTTACATCCGTGGCTTTGGAAACATATTTCAAATTACACCCTGAAGAAGATGCACCCTGTAGTACACCCTGCGCCCTTGATTCCTGTAGCAGGGCAGAGATATTGCTGTTTTCATCAATGATCAATAGCACCCTGGATACATGCCACGAGGTTTCCAGTATCCTGCCCACCAAGCCCGACACAGCCATTACGGGTAATCCGGCGCGTAAACCATCACTTCCACCACGGTTAATGAGGATCATCTTAAAGATCGAAGAGGGATTTCTCCCCACGACTCTGGCCGCCAGGATGGGGAATGGCAAACTATCGCGCAGTTTCAATATCTTCTGCAGCCTTATGCCCTCCTGGTAACCCTCCCGATATTTGATCAGTTCTTCAACCAACTGCGAGTTTTGTTCTCTCAGGCGTTTATTGCTTTCCTCCCGTCCGACGAGAAAAATGTACCGATTCCAAACATCAGCCAGACCTTGCAGCGGCAAATTGATGGCCGTCTCCATGGGCGACACCATTTCCAAAGCCATTTTTCTCAGGAAGCCGGGTGATGGATGGTAAAGATTGAATAAAAGTATAAATAACGCCGTGATAAAGATTAAGGAGATGCTGATACCAAGGCGATATTTCTTAGGAAGTAACATTATTTGCCCACTTCGGCAAAAACGGTAAAATGTGAATTATCACACCTGGAAAGTAACTTCTTTCAAAACATCCAATTGATCCAAGGCCATCCCTGCCCCTCTGGCCACGGCCGAGAGAGGATCATCGGCAACGATCACGGGAAGCCCCGTTTCTTCCCGGATGCGGATGTCCAGATTCCTTAAAAGGGCGCCACCGCCTGTGAGGACGATGCCCCGGTCAACGATATCGCCGGCCAGTTCGGGAGGCGAATTTTCCAGGCAGTCTCTGATAGTATCTATAATGAATCCGATCGGCTCCATGATAGCCTCACGAATTTCTTCCGAATTAACTTCAATAATCTTCGGTATTCCCGAGATCAGGTCGCGCCCCTTGACGTCGAGTTTACGCAAGGTTTCTTCTGGATAGACGCACCCGATAGTGGTCTTGATAATCTCCGCCGTCCTTTCTCCGATCAGCAAACTGTACTTTCTCTTCATGTACTGAACAATTTCCTCATCTATCTTGTCTCCCGCCACCCGCACGGACTTGGAATAAACAACGCCGGATAGGGAAATAACGGCAACTTCCGTAGTACCGCCGCCAATGTCCACCACCATGGAACTTGTTGGTTCAGAGATGGGCAAGCCCGCGCCTATCGCGGCCGCCATTGGTTCTTCAATAAGATAAATCTCCCTGGCCCCGGCGGACTCTACCGTTTCCCGAACCGCCCGTCTTTCCACCTGGGTAACTCCGGAAGGGACAGATACAATGATGCGCGGCCTCACGAGCGTGCGGCGATTGTGTACACTGAGGATGAAATGCCTGAGCATGGCCTCTGTAATATCGAAATCGGCAATCACACCATCCTTCATGGGACGGATAGCCTCGATATTACCAGGTGTGCGGCCCAACATCTTTTTTGCCTCCGCACCCACAGCCAGCACCCTCTTTACACCCCGCGAATCCCTATGGACGGCCACCACTGACGGCTCATTCAAGACAATCCCCTTACCCTTCACGTAAACCAGGGTATTTGCCGTTCCCAGATCAATGGCCAGGTCATTGGAAAATTTACCCAGTATAAAGTCGAAAAGCAATTTTCTACCTCCTACTTTTATTATGTGCTCTGCAAACGTTTGACTTTGCCATCTATATCCCATTAATAGAATGCAAAGCAAGCCATTTTTCCAAAATATTATTGCATTTTAGCACGCACTATAATAAAAGGCGTCACTACATTGCGGAGGTGTATCCCCATGCTCGACATCATGAGAAAGCACGCCAAGAATTGGGTCATGAAACTGCTACTTGGCATTATTATCGTCGTCTTCATTTTTTATTTCGGATCAATGAGAGACAGCGACCGGACCGATAAAATAGCTATCTTCGACGGCAAAGCCATCTCTAACGCCGATTTTCAGCGCGAATATCAAAACCTGATAGATTTATACCGGAACCGCTTCGGGGGTAATTTAAATGAAGAGATGATAAAGGGCTTAAAATTAAAGGAACAGGCCACCGATAACCTTATCCGGCAGGCGATCATACTCGCCAAAGCGGATGAGCTGAACCTCCGCGTCAGCGACGAAGAATTGAGAAACTCCATCCTTTCCTATCCGGCCTTCCAGAGAAACGGTGTTTTCGATCAGCATGTCTACGAGAATACGCTGCGGCAAAACAAGATGACCCCGGAAAATTTTGAAACCATGCAGCGCAAAGTGGTCATTACCGGAAAAATTCAAGATCTTATAATAAGCGGCGTTCATGTTTCCGATCGTGAAGTTCTTGACATCTACCGGATGCAGAAGGAAAAAATTAACGTCAAATATCTCAAGCTAAGCTCCAAAGAATATCGTTCTGAAGTAAAACCGACCCGTCAGGCGCTGGAAGCCTATTTCAAAGAGCACAGCAACGAATTCCGGATGCCTGAGCAAATCCAGGTAAAGTATGCCTCATTTCTGGCCGCCGATTATTCAGCGAACATCAGGGTTGCGGACGAAGATATCAAGGAATACTACGAGAGGAACAAACAGGGACTTTCCAATAAAGGCGGAAAGCAGCCGTCGTTAGCGGATGTGAGTGACAAGATTGCCGTGGCGCTGAGGCAAATAGCAGGCATGAGCCGTGCGGCCGAGGAAGCCAGGAAAGCCCGTGAAGTCATCTATCAGCAGGAAAATTTTGACGCCTATGCGAGCAGCAAGGGGCTTCGTGTTCAAACCAGCGCCCTTTTCGCGGCCGGCGGCATCCCCCAGGAATTCCGCTCACTGGCTGACTTCTCCAAAAATGTGTTTACCCTGCAAAAGAGCGAACTTAGCCGGGTTCTGTCTGATGAGAAGGGATACTATCTCTTCCAGGTTGCCTCCCGCAAACCTTCCTATCTGCCGGATATTAAGGAAGCCGAAAAAGAAGTCGCCAGCCGCTATGTTGAAAAGGAGGCGAATACTCGCTGTCAAAAGGAAGCGGAAACGCTTTTGGAACGGCTGAAAAAAGGAGAGGCATGGGAAAAGATTGCCAAGGAGAAAAAGGGCGCGGCAGGAGAAACGGGGCTTGTCGTTCCCGGCTCCGATATCCCGGGTTTTGGCGTTTCCGAACAATTGACAGACGCCCTTACACAGCTTTCCGATGCGAAGCCTTATCCTGCTAAAATTCTCTCCATAAACGGAAATTTCATCATCGTCCGCTTTAAAGAGAGGGGTAAGATTGATGAAGGCGATTTCCAAACCCAGAAGACCGAGTTGAAAAGGCTCGTCCTGGAATTAAAGAAGAGTGAAACTGTCAACGCCTGGTTAGAAGGTATTAAGGCTTCGCTCATCAAGGAAGGCAGATTAAAGATTACCAAGGATGTTAAGGGAGCTTAAATTATTTTACCTTTCCCTTTGAGCCTCTTGCAAAATGAGCATTGTTACGAGGGTTATCACGATTCCCTTGCTGTTTTTCTGCCGTTCTCACTTCAGAGAGGGTGACTGGTTATTATTTACCCGTATTTTCGCAAATAGCCCATATTGATGGGCGCA
>JAPLJV010000011.1 GCA_026388415.1 Deltaproteobacteria bacterium
CGAAGATGCTCTGCTCTGCAGGAGAGGTGCGCCCATCAATATGGGCTATTTGCGAAAATACGGGTAAATAATAACCAGTCACCCTCTCTGAAGTGAGAACGGCAGAAAAACAGCAAGGGAATCGTGATAACCCTCGTAACAATGCTCATTTTGCAAGAGGCTCATATTATAGTAGATATCTTTATTCCTCGGATGGTGTAGGCAATCCTCACCCCGATGTTGTCGATATTATTAGTTAAAGCGATAATAAATATATGTAAAAAATGAAGTATCGTATTCACCCGTATCGTATTTGATAAGATCTCTTTATTCCTTTTTTGCTTTTACCGTATTCCAGTAGATGCCTATGATTAAAACAATAATTGATAATAGAACCAAAGGAATGATGAACCGGTGTAAGTACATATAGACATGGTGCCATTTCTCTCCCAGGAAATAACCAAGACTCACCAGAGTAATCGTCCATAATAAACCACCTGTGTAGGCAAACAGTGCGAAGGTACGGTAGGGCATAAGGGAAGTGCCGGCAATAATTGCCGTCAAGTGCCGTACCCCGGGAATAAAGTAGCCGATGAATAAGGCGAATCTTCCATATCGGTTATAAAGAATTTCTGCATCGTGAATGTCGTCAGGATTTACGTGCATCTTCGCTGCACATTTTTTTATGAGCGGGTTGCCCAATGTCCTGCCAAGAACATACCCAATCGTAATGCCGCATGAAGTTCCCATAAAGGCAACCAGGATGGTATAAAGATAGTTCAGTTTGCCTTGAAAAACCAAAAAACCAGCATATGCCATCAATGTCTCGTCCGGAACAGGCAAACCGACGATGCCAAGTCCCAGGGCAATGAAAATTTCGAAGTAAGAGTATTTCGTGATGCTGAGCAGCAGAGAATGCATGGATGACCTTCTTTTCAGTCATCCATATCACAATTATTGAGGGAAGGACATCATTGATAACCGTTCGAAGTCTTGCATTTTTATCAAGGCCAGCGTTTTGCAACTTTCAGGAAGTAACTAATACCCCTGATCATCGGAATTAAGCAAATTCTAACTTACTAAAAATGCGTAAGGGCGGCCTTGCCGATCGGGTAGACATTAAAGCCAATATCGAAACATTTCTGGTGATCAATAATGTTTCTACCATCGAAAATGTAGGCAGGCTTTACCATCTGTTCGAAAATATTCTGGAAATCAAGCTCCTTGTAGATTGGCCATTCCGTGAGGACCGCAATTGCGTGGCAGCCGCGGGCCGCCTCATAGGGATCCTGTTGATAGCTGATCGTTCCTTCCACCCCCTCCAGATCCTTCCGGGCATTGGGCAGGGCATGGGGATCGGAAATGATGAGTTCGGCCTTTTCTTCCAGCAGGCGTTTGGCAATATAGATCGCCGGGCTTTCGCGGGTGTCTCCAGTATTGGCCTTGAAGGCAAAGCCGAGCAGGCATATTTTTTTGCCGTTTAGCGTATTGAACATGGCTTGCAGCATGGTCGAGACAAAACGCTCCCGTTGATAATCGTTTATTCTGACGACACTTTCCCAGTAGGCGGCCACCTCGTTGAGACCATACTGCTGGCAGAGGTAGGTAAGGTGCAGAATGTCTTTTTTGAAACAGGAACCGCCGAAACCGACACTGGCGGCTAAGAATTTGGGACCAATGCGGCTGTCCATACCGACGGCCCGGGCCACCTCGCCGACATTGGCCTCCGTTTTCTCGCAGAGGGCGGAGATGGCGTTGATGGAAGATATGCGCTGGGCCAGAAAGGCATTGGCCACGAGTTTGGATAATTCACTGCTCCAGATATTGGAGGTGACGATTTTATCTTTTGGAACCCAATGGGCGTAGATGTCCACGAGTTCCTGTCTTGCCTTTAAGCCGCTTTCCGTTTCCCGGGAGCCAATGAGGATGCGATCCGGTTGTTCCAGGTCTTTTATGGCGGTGCCCTCGGCGAGAAATTCCGGATTGGATAGGACCTCGAATTTCAGATGCTCCGGCGCACTCTTGAGGATTATTTCCATCGCCTGGGCGGTTTTGACGGGCAAGGTGCTTTTTTCTACCACGATCTTGGAAGATTGGGAGTGTTCCAGGATCAGGCGGGCGGTTTTTTCCCAGTATTGCAGATCGGCCGCCATCCCGGCGCCCATGCCGAATGTCTTGGTGGGCGTGTTCACACTGACGAAAATGATATCGTTTTCTTGGATGCCGCCTTCGATATCACAGTTGAAAAAAAGGTTTTTACCCCTTGCCTGCTGCACAATTTCAGCGAGGCCCGGTTCATAAATGGGCAGATTATCCGAGTTCCAGGCCGCGATTCTTTTTTCATCTATATCAACCACCGTTACCCGGCAGTGGGGGCATTTCTGGGCGATGATGGCCATAGTGGGACCGCCGACATAACCGGCGCCGATGCAGAGGATTTTTTTTGTAAACGTCATGGGAGCCTCTCAAATAATAGTGCGGAAATAATCAATGGTATTTTTTAATCCCTCTACCAGGCCGATTTCCGGTTGCCACCCCAGTAACTGTGCGGCCAGAGAAATATCCGGTTTGCGCTGCGTCGGGTCGTCGGGGGGCAGGGGGCTAAAAATTATTTTGGAGCGGCTGCCGGCCAGACGGATGATCGCCTCCGCCAGCTCCATAATGGTAAACTCCGTAGGGTTGCCGATATTGACGGGACCGGTGACGTCATCGTCGGTAGCCATCATTTTAATCAGGCCCGAGATCAGATCGTCCACATAGCAGAAGGACCGGGTCTGCAATCCATTGCCATAAACAGTAATGTCTTCCCCTCTCAGGGCCTGGACGATGAAATTGCTTACCACCCGTCCGTCGTTGATGGCCATGCGTGTTCCATAGGTATTGAATATTCTAGCAATTTTAACCTTAACCCGGTTTTGGCGGTGATAATCCATCATCAGGCATTCGGCCGCCCTTTTCCCCTCGTCGTAACAGCTCCGGATGCCGATCGGATTGACCTTGCCCCAGTAATCTTCCCTTTGGGGATGGACTTCGGGATCACCATAAACCTCCGAGGTGGAAGCCTGAAGGATTTTCACGTTCAGGCGCTTGGACAGTCCCAGGACGTTTATGGTGCCCATGATATTGGTTTTAATGGTCTTGATGGGGTTGTGCTGGTAGTGCACCGGAGAGGCCGGACAGGCAAGATGGTAGATCTGGTCCACCTCCAGATAAAGGGGATTTATGATGTCGTGACGGATCAGCTCAAAACGGGGGTTTCCCAGGAGGGGGAGGATGTTCAGCTTGTTACCGGTAAAAAAATTATCCAGACAGATAATCTCATGTCCTGCCTGCATAAGACGTTCGCAGAGATGAGAACCCAGGAAACCGGCGCCACCGGTGATGAGAATCCGCTCCATGATCAATAACCTCAAATTCTTTTGTATTTAGTGGCAATTACCTCGTAACTTTGTTATTAAAGCCTGAAATGCTGTCGTATGTCAATAAATAACTTGGTCAGGCAATTATGTATAATAGTAAGAAGTTAGCCGGACAATCAACCGGGCCGGGGCCCGTAGCAAACGGGCCAGGCTCATTATATATCGTGGCCACTCCTATCGGCAACCTGGAGGATGTAACCTTACGGGCCATAAAGGTTCTAAAGGAGGTTCATCTGATTGCGGCCGAGGATACGCGCCGGACAAAAAAACTCTTGCACGCCTGTCAAATCGACACGCCTCTGACCAGCCTTTTCGAGCATAATGAACTTAAAAAAAGCGGCGCGGTGATTGCGAAAATACTGGCCGGTGCGGATGTGGCTTATGTCTCGGACGCCGGCACACCGGGCATATCGGATCCGGGCTATCTGCTTATTAAGGAGGCGCTGGTCCATGATATTAACATTATTTCCATCCCGGGCGCTTGTGCCGCCATCGCCGCTCTGAGTATTTCCGGATTGCCCACGGACAGCTTTGTTTTCCATGGTTTTTTGCCGGCCAAAGCCGGTAAGCGGCAGCATTTTATCAAATCCCTGGCGGATGAGACAAAGACCATGATTTTTTACGAATCACCCAACCGGCTTATAACGACTCTGCGAGACCTGCTGGCTATTCTGGGAAACAGGCAGGTGGCGGTGAGCAGGGAATTGACAAAGATATATGAGGAAACGGCCAGGGGCATGCTGGCCCAGGTAATTGATGCCTGGTGCGGCAGGGCATTAAAGGGGGAAATAACCCTTGTTGTGGCGGGGAAAGATAAATCTGATGCGCCCTGTTCCGAAGGTGATATCCAGGAGCTGCTGCGGCGGTACAAGGAAAGCACCGAACTTCCCGAAAGAGACCTGATTGAAAAAATAGCACAGGAAACGGGGGCGCCCCGAAAGATGGTGTACCGGATCGTCATGAAGGCTAAAGGCCGAATATAAAAGGGCTTCATTTCCCTTGAACTGTTAAGGGCGGTATGATAGACAAGGCACCATTGTCAACGTTGACAGGGATATATTGCCGACCCGGGCAATACGATTGACGGTTGAGAAAGGCGGACGGACGGCATGTTAGCTGAAAAAAGATTGTTACAACCAACAGATCAGATTTACGATCTTGTGGACGTGGTGGAAGGCAAATCACCGGAAACAAAGGACCGGCAGGAAGTAATCGTCATTGATGGTCGTGGCTACGATCGGGTTTTAAGACCGGAAGATAAGATATACAACCTCCATGATGTATTTGCGGAAGGGCCGGGGTCCAGCCTCCGTGAGGGGGCTATGGATGAGGAGACCCGAAAAATTGTGCTGGCAATGGCGGAAAAGATTGCCCGAGAGCTCATCCCGGAAATTGCCGAACGGGTTATCAGGGCAGAGATCGAAAAATTGAAAAGTGATCTTGATAAAGGTGTTTAGTTTTATCCCGGTTATCGGGGTTGGTTTTGAGAATAGATAATGAAGCGGTATATTTTGCCAGGCCTTTTTTCCCTCATGATATTATGTGCCTTCTTCCCCGGCGAATCATTTCCCTCGGAAAATGCTGTTGTTGTTACCGATGTGGAAAGCAGCGCCCCGGTGAAAAATGAAGCTGTGGCGGAGGCCCGCAGCGATGCCATTCAGGGTGCATTGCAGAAGGCGGTGGAACAGGCAACGGGCAGCTTGCTGACGCCGGAAATCATGAGAGAGAAGGGCAAAACCTTAAGGGGAAACATCTTTCTCAAGGCCGATCAGTATATACTGAATTACCGTATTTTAAGTGAAAGAGCCTCTGCTGGTGTTTATAACGTCATTGTCCGGGTTACCGTTTCCCTGGAAAGTATAAAAAATGATATCCGCACCCTTGGTCTGATGAAAGAGTTGCCCCCTGGATTACCATCGGCGCCCGTTTTTATTACTATTCGCGGTATTAAAAGTTATCAGGATTATTCGCAGTTTAGAGAATTTATGAAGACTGGTATCAAAGGTGTGGACGAGATTCATCCCCGCAGCATCGCTTGGGGGACGGCAAGCATGGAAGTGTATATTCAAGGAGGCGCCGCCGTCATGGCTGCTGAATTGGTCAAAGTAAAACAATTCCCTATCAAAACAACCATGGCAGGGGATAATGCCATAGAAGTTGTTTTTGTAAGGTGATGGGTGACGCAAGGATGGTGAAAAGAGCGGTTCTGTTAGGGGTTGTTTTTTTGCTGGCCGGGTGCTGGTTCCGGGCGACACCTGTTGCTGTGCCTGAGTACGCAAAAAAAACCAGGTTGGTGGTTTTGATGCCCGTTAACGATCAGGCCAACGATAAAACAGCGGCGCGGATGCTACGGGAAAAGATGCTGGAAGAACTCTATTACAAAGGCTATCCTAAAATTCCCCTAGATCTGATAGATGCGCAGCTTCTTAAACTTGGCCAGGGGAATATCACCCCTCAGGCGGTGGGGGACCTGCTGAAAGTAGACGCCGTCATGTACTGCACTTTGAGTAAAAGCAGCACCTCGCAACATTTCCTTTATGCCCCCACTTCCATCTCCGCCTTGTGTGAGCTTAAGAGTGCGAAAACAGGCGAAATCTTCTGGAAGGGAAGCTACGGCATTGTGGAACGGAATTTTGGCTACTCCCGTTATGATGCGGGAAGGAAGGCAGTACAGGTTTACGAAGCGGCGATTCAAAAAATCGTGAATAAATTCATGGAAACAATTCCCGATGGCCCCGATCTTTCGTAACTACTTATGAGGAGATATAAGGAGAAGATTGTAATGAAAAAGATAATCGTGATGGTTCTTTGCCACCTGCTGGTTTTATTGTGGGCGCAGCAAGGTGATGCCGCCAGAGTCATGACCGTCAAGATCGGCAGGGGTGAGGTCGCGGTTGCCCATCTTGAAGGTTCGGTGCAGGTGTTATCAGAGGGTAAGGATGGTCCCCGGGCGCTTAAAGTCAATGATTTATTGAAAAAAGGAGATGAGGTAAGCACCGGACCGAAAGCAAAGCTGGAGCTCGTTATGCCCGATAAATCCCAATTGCGCTTTGCCGATAATTCACGTTTCAGGCTGGTGCAGATGGATGCTGGTGAGGAACAGGCGAGGGATGTAAAGGTGCATGTGGCTATCGGCAAAGCCTGGGCTAATGTCAGTAAGTCAATTGCCGGTAAAAGCAATTTTGAGTTGACCTGCGAAAATGCCGTTGCCGGTGTCCGAGGCACTGTTTACCGGATGAATGTCAACGAAGACAAATCAGCGTTGATTAAGGTGTATGACGGGACGGTCAATGTTGCCGGCGGTGGGCCGGCATTTGCGCCCCCTACGGTTGTTGGTCCGCCTCAGAAGATTGCCGGGCCCCATACCGTTGCCGGCCCGAGAAAAGTCACCATGGAAGAATGGACATTCATCATCAAGGCGATGCAGCAGATCGTGATCAGAGGCGATGGCACACCCGAGAAGCCGAGGGATTTTACGGAGCAGGAAGATCGCGATGCCTGGGTTGACTGGAATAAAAAACGGGACAGCGGCCTCGACTAATTAAATAAGTGAGTTGTGAAACGTGAGCATACCTAATTTCCTATCCCTGTTCAGGATTATTCTTGTTCCGGTCACGGTGATCCTCCTTATTGACGGATCGTTTTCAACCGCTCTGGCGACTTTTACTCTGGCGGGTGTGACTGATGCCCTGGATGGTTTTCTGGCTCGGGTCTTGAGTCAAAAAACCGTCCTGGGCGCCTACCTGGATCCCATTGCCGACAAAGCATTGCTTACGAGCTGTTTTGTGACGTTATCTATCCTGGGCATCATTCCCGGTTGGCTCACCGTGATCGTGGTGAGCAGGGACTTCATCATTCTTTTCGGTATTTCCATTTTTTTTATGGTGTCGGTTCCGTTTGAAATTCGACCGATATTTGTCAGTAAGGTAACTACGGCAGTGCAAATTATTACGGTTTTTCTTGCCCTGGCATTGAAAACGCTGGGGGGTGATGGCCAACCCTTATTAATCCATTCCCTGCACTGGCTGACGGCAGGATTCACTACCATTTCTGGATTTCACTATATTCTGAGGGGCATCAAGGCCATCAATAACTCATAAGTATGGGAAAGGCAAAGGAGAAAATTTATGACATTTGCCTTGACATAACAACGTTTTATTGTTAGGGATGCGGACTTTTTTTGAGAGGAAATACCGTAGGCACGTAGCTCAGTGGGAGAGCGCCATCCTGACGCGGTGGATGTCCAGGGTTCAAATCCCTGCGTGCCTACCATTTTTTTGTGTCTTTAATATTTATTGAGAAGTTTTGCAGGCTTGAAAATTGAGTATTGAGAAATTTGAAATTACCCTGCCCGCCAATGCCAAGGTGCCTTGTCAGTTCGATACGACCATCAGGGAAGCAATTGCGAAGTGGGATCAAGGTGAGTTGGCATTTGCCGTTGCCGCCCGGATGAATCGGGACTTGGTGGATTTAAGCTATCCCTTGCGTGAGGCGGTTAACCTCGAAATAATCAAGTCTTCCTCCCGGGAAGGTTTGCAGATTCTCCGCCATAGTATCGCCCATGTCATGGCCCAGGCGGTCCAGGAAATCTTTAAGGGAGTTCAGATCGCTATCGGGCCGGCCATTGACGATGGTTTTTACTACGATTTCGATTATGCGGAATCCTTTACGCCGGAAGACTTGGAGAAGATCGAAGCCAGGATGAACGAGATCATCGCTGCTGATCATCCTTTTCAGCGTCGCGAATTATCCCGGGCAGAGGCCTGCTCTCTCTTTCAAACAAGGGGGGAGTTATACAAGGTGGAGCTGATCAATGATCTGCCCGCGGATGTTGCCACTGTTAGTATTTACAGCCAGGGAGGCTATCTGGATCTTTGCCGGGGGCCGCACATACCTGCCACTGGTATGATCAAGGCGTTTAAATTGTTGAATATTGCCGGCGCCTATTGGCGGGGCGACGAGCGCAACAAGATGCTGCAACGCATCTACGGAACAGGATTTGCCGATCAGGAGGCGTTACAAGAGTATCTCAATCTGCTTGAAGAAGCTAAAAAGAGGGACCATAGGCGCTTAGGCAAGGAACTGGACCTTTTCCAGGTTAATGAAGAGGCCGGGGCGGGTCTGATCATCTATCACCCCAAAGGCGCCCTCTTGAGGACTATCATCGAAGATTGGGAAAAAAAGGAGCATCAAAAACGGGGCTACGACCTGGTCATGGGGCCTCAGATTCTCAAAGTAGACCTGTGGAAGAAGTCCGGCCACTTTGATCATTATCGGGAAAATATGTATTTTACCGAGGTGGAGGGGCAGAACTACGGCATCAAGCCCATGAACTGTCTGGCCCACATGCTGATATATAAAGCAAAGACGAGGAGTTACCGCGACCTTCCGCTGCGATTCTTTGAACTGGGCACGGTGCACCGCCACGAAAAAACAGGAGTCCTGCACGGGTTGCTGCGGGAGCGGCAGTTTACCCAGGATGACGCCCATATCCTCTGCACGCCGGAGCAGTTGAATGGAGAAATCAAGGCAGTCGTGGATTTTGTTGATTATGCCATGACGGTATTCGGCTTTGATTATGAAGTGGAGCTGAGTACCAGGCCGGAGAACTCGATCGGATCAGATCTCGACTGGGAAATGGCGGAAGCGGCGCTGCGGCAGGCCTTGAACGATAAGGGTCTTGCCTATGACATCAATGAAGGTGATGGCGCATTTTATGGGCCGAAGATTGATTTCAAACTGAAGGATGCCCTGAAAAGAAAATGGCAATGCGCTACGATACAGTGTGACTTTACCTTGCCGGAACGATTTGAGCTCGCCTATATTGGCGCGGATGGTGAAAAACACCGCCCCGTCATGTTGCACCGGGTAATTCTCGGTGCGATAGAAAGGTTTATGGGAGTTTTAATTGAGCATTATACCGGCGCCTTTCCGGTTTGGCTTTCCCCGGTGCAGGCCGTCATCGTAACGGTAACAGACAGCCAGATCCCTTATGGTGAGACGGTTTACAGGGATTTGCTGGAGGCCGGAATCCGGGTCGAGAAGGACTTCCGTAATGAAAAATTGGGGTACAAGATCAGAGAGGCGCAGGTACAGAAAATTCCCTATATGCTCGTTATCGGTAACCGGGAGGTAGAAGGGGCAAAAGTTTCCCCCCGCCAGAGGGATGGCAAGAATCTGGGCAGCTTAAGCATCGGCGAGTTTATCGCGCTGGTAACCGAAAAGTGTCGTCAATATGAGTAGTGGCGATTCATAAATCGCCCTTACATTCAGGAGGTGATGTATAGCTAAGGATTTAAGAATCAATCGTGATATCAAGGCAGTTACGGTCAGAGTCATTGATGAAGGCGACCAGTTCATTCTGAGCATAGCGGATGCATTGGCCATGGCAGCAAAAGTCGGGCTTGATCTGGTCGAGGTAGCTCCCAATTCTGCCCCGCCTGTGTGCCGGGTCATGGATTACGGGAAGTACAGATATCAGCAAAGTAAAAAACTTCAGGATGCCAGGAAAAGCCAGACGACGATCCAGGTTAAAGAGATCAGGATCAGACCGAAGACCGAGGAACACGATTTAGAGGTAAAGATAAAACATATTAAAAAATTCCTCAGCCAGGGTGATAAAGTAAAGATAACGATGATGTTTAGAGGTCGTGAAATCGCTTACACCGATATTGGCAGAAGGATGATGGAGGAGATAAAGACAGCCCTGGATGGTTTCTGCGCGATAGATCAACAACCACGGCTGGAGGGTAGAAATATGATTATGATCGTCGCGCCGAAGAAATGAATCACAGATGGACAAAAATTATAACGAGGTGAGATAATGCCGAAAATAAAGACACATCGAGGGGCCGCCAAGCGTTTTTCCCTGACCGGAACAGGCAAGGTAAAGCGCAATAAGGCCTTTGCCAGCCACATCCTCACAACGAAGACTACCAAACGGAAGAGGAATTTGAGAAAATCTGCCGTTATGGATAAGGCCAACGCGAAGGCGATTAAAAAAATACTGCCTTATCTTTAATAACAAATATTTTTTAGTGCCGGAATGCAGTTAGAAGGAGATATGTAAAATGCCGAGAGTTAAAAGAAGCATTACTGCCAAGAAGAAAAGAAGAAAGATATTTAAGATGGCCAAGGGTTTTTTTGGCGCCCGCAGTCGTTTATTGAGAACGGCTACGGAAGCCGTTGACCGGGCCATGAAATACGCCTATCGTGACAGAAGGGTGCGCAAGCGGGAGTTCCGCAAACTGTGGATTGCGAGGATTAATGCTGCTGCCCGTGGTTACGATATTTCCTACAGCCGTTTGATAGACGGGATGAACAAGGCTTGCGTGGCCCTCGACCGTAAAATTCTGGCGGATTTAGCTGTCCACGATCCGCAAGGATTTGCCGCTGTCGTCAACATTGCCAAGGGTGAGTTGGCAGCATGACGAAGGCGCTTTCTGATCTTCAACGAGCGGCGGAAACAGAACTGTCGGCAGCCGACACGGAAGAAGATCTACAGGCTATTCGGATAAGGTACCTGGGCAGGAAGGGGCTTTTAACAACAATGCTGCGCGACATCAGCAGTGTTGACCCCAAGGAACGCCCTTTCTTTGGTAAGCGCTGTAATGAGATTAAAGATTTACTTACCGCCGCGATAGATTCGGCCCTGCAGGAAAAGACGCGTTTAGCAAAAGCGAAACTGCTCCTGCAGGAAGGAATTGATATTACGCTGCCGGGTCGTGGTGTCAGACCGGGAAGACTCCATCCCATAACTCAGGTTCTTAACGAGGCCTGCGCTTTCTTTACCGGGTTCGGGTTTTCTATAGAAGAAGGGCCGGAAATTGAGCTGGATTACTATAATTTCGAGGCGCTGAATATCCCTCGGAATCATCCCGCCCGGGACATGCAGGATACCTTCTATGTTGAGGAAAATATTGTCCTGCGCACCCATACCTCACCCGTGCAGGTAAGGACTATGGAAAAAAGAAGGCCCCCCCTGCGCATACTTTCGCCCGGACGGGTCTACCGCCGTGATTCCGATATTTCCCATACCCCCATGTTTCATCAGATAGAGGGTTTGCTGGTTGACAAAGGCATTACCTTCAGCGACCTGAAGGGGCTTCTTACGGCCTTTTTGAAAGATATGTTCGGGGGGGACACGGAGCTGCGATTCCGGCCCAGTTTTTTCCCCTTCACCGAACCTAGCGCGGAGGTGGACATCCGGTGCGTCATGTGCGGCGGTACGGGTTGTCGCGTTTGCGGTCAAGGCGGCTGGCTGGAAATTCTGGGGTCGGGCATGGTTGACCCGGCAGTTTTCCAGAATGTGGGTTACGATAGCGAGGAATTTTCCGGTTTTGCCTTTGGGCTGGGATTGGAACGAATCGCTATGCTGAAGTACGGTATCTCGGATATCAGAATGTTTTTTGAGAATGATAAAAGATTTTTAGAGCAATTTTAAATTATGCAAGTAAGTCTCAGATGGCTCAAAGATTACGTTGATATTGATATAGCGCCGGAGACTCTGGCCCAGAAGCTGACCATGGCCGGGCTGGAGGTGGAGGCCGTCGAAAGGAGGCAGCCCGCCTTTAGTGGCGTGGTGGTGGCAAAAATTCTTGCCAAAAAACAGCATCCAAATGCGGATAAACTGTCTCTGTGCGATGTTACCGATGGTGAGAATGTTTATTCCGTCGTTTGCGGGGCGCCGAATATCCTGTCAGGCGATATTGTCCCTTTGGCCAAGACAGGCGCCCTGCTTCAGGGCGGGGCAACTATCAAGGAAACCAGGATCAGGGGCGAGCTTTCTGTCGGCATGCTCTGTTCGGAAGTGGAACTGGGTATTAGCAGCGAATCCTCTGGAGTTATGATACTGTGGCGTCCGTCCGGTGATGGAAGTCTGGACGGATGTAGTTTTGCCACATCCGAAGTGGATAAGAAGCCTTTGACCCTGGGCGAGGAATTAAGCAGCGCACTGGATTTGCAGGATATAATATTAAACGTCGGCATCACGCCCAATCGTCCCGATTGTCTCTCCGTTATAGGGATAGCACGGGAGATCGCGGCTCTGACGGGTAAAAAACTGAAACTGCCCGAAACTGCCCTGGCGGAGAATGGAGAGAAAGTAGAGCAGTTGACGTCAGTTACGGTTGATGATCCGGATCTTTGCCCGCGTTATTCCGCCCGTATCGTCAAGAACATCGAGATTAAGCCTTCCCCTCTCTGGATGCGGCTCAGGCTGGAAGGGTCAGGCATGCGGGCGATCAGCAATATAGTTGATGTCACCAATTTTGTGATGCTGGAGATGGGCCAGCCTCTCCATGCCTTCGACTATCGTTATCTGACGGAGGGGCGTATCGTAGTAAGAAGATCCAGGGCCGGGGAGATATTCACCACATTGGACGGCAAAGAGCGGGAGCTCAAACCCGACATGCTGCTTATCTGTGATGGTGTAAAGCCGGTGGCCATCGGCGGCGTCATGGGCGGCATTAATTCCGAAGTTAATGATGATACGGAAACCGTCCTTCTGGAGAGCGCTTATTTTGATCCCGCCTCCATACGCACGTCGGCCAAATGGCTGGGCATGAGTACCGATGCCGCCTTCCGGTTCGAAAGGGGCATTGATCCGGAAGGAGTGATCAAGGCGCAAAACCGCGCTGCCCGTCTGATGGCCAAACTATCCTCCGGGACGATCTGCCGGGGCATTATTGATTGTTACCCGAGTCAGGTCAAGACAGCAGCAAACATTCCTCTGCGAGTCAGGCGGGTCGGCGAAATCGTCGGCGCCGAGATCAAGGCCGATGAAATTGTTACAGCCCTGGAAAGCTTGGAGATGAAGGTTCGTAAAGACGATCAGGCCGAAAACGCCTACCTGGTCACACCTCCCACTTTCCGCAGGGACATTGAACGGGAAATAGATTTGATTGAGGAGATCGTCCGGATCCGTGGATACGAATCCATCCCGGCGACCTTGCCGTTAGTTACTCTTGAACCGGTCCGGCGGGGGAAAAGAAAAATCGTTGAGGACATGATCCAGGGGAATTTAACGGGCAATGGCTATTCAGAAGTCATTACCTATAGTTTTGTTTCACCGCAATGGATTCGCCGTCTGGGTATTGAGGAAGGTGATGATCGGTCACGTCTGGTACACATTAAGAACCCGCTTACCGAAGATCAATCAGTTATGCGCACCACCCTGCTTTGCGGTCTCCTGGAAACCATGAAAAGAAACGTACGTCTGAGCTCATGTGATCTGAAGATATTTGAGACAGGGAAGGTTTTTATCGCCCAGGGGAAAGACGAGCTTCCCCGCGAAAGGAACCACTTGGGTTGTCTGCTGACGGGGATACAGGACGAAGACTCCTGGCAGTCAAAAAAAGTTGCCGATTATTACGACCTGAAGGGATGCGCGGAAAGCATCCTGGCCGCTCTCAGAATCGGAGCTGTTAAATTCAGCTCTGGTACCAAGGAGCCATTTCTCCACCCGGGAAAGTCCAGCGGGATTATGGTTGGGTCAAGATATGCCGGTTTTCTGGGCGAACTGCATGGCGATGTTCTGGAGGCTTTCGATCTTAATAATACCGCTTTCGTCATGGAAGTTGATCTGGACGTAATCACAGACGTGTTTTCCAGTCAAATTTCCTTCCGGGAAGTTTCCCGTTTTCCTGCCATTAACAGGGATGTGGCTCTGTTGGTTACCAAGCAGATCGAAGCGGATAGAGTGCTGTCCTTGGTTCGCGAGGGAAGTGAAGAATTGCTTGAAAAAGTGTGCATTTTTGATGTATATGAAGGGAAGGGGGTTTCAGAAGGTCTGCGGAGTTTAGGGTTGAGGTTCACCTATCGTTCCCCTGAAAAGACGTTGACGGATGATGAAATTACCGGCATACACAGCAGAATTGTAGAAAGAGTTATCTCGGCAACAGGGGCCTGTATCAGGGGATAGTTGAACTAATAAAAAGAGTAATTTTTAACTTACAAAAGGGGAGGAACGGTAATGACTAAAATTGATATCATTAAGAATGTGAACGAAAAATTGGGGTTTTCCAAAAAGGATTCGACGGCCATTGTCGAGTCGGTATTTGAAATCATCAAGGATAGCCTGGCACAGGGTGAGAAGATAAAAATTTCTGGCTTTGGTAATTTTGTGGTGAAGCAAAAGAATTCTCGTCGCGGCAGGAATCCCCAGACGGGAGAGGAGATAGAAATATCTTCCCGCCGAGTGCTGAATTTCAAGGCCAGCCAGGTGCTCCGCAAAGCGCTGAATTAGAAGTAAGCTAGCAATTATTCTTTAGCAGTATGGTTGATTTAATTCCCGAGAAGTCGTATTTTCGCATTGGCGAGGTAAGCAAGCTACTCGGTGTGGCTCCTTATGTAATAAGGTACTGGGAATCGGAATTCAAATCAATCAGACCCATGAGGGCCAAGTCCGATCAGCGGCTCTACAGGAAAAAAGACGTAGAGGAGCTGATGGCCATCAAGGAGCTCCTCTATAGCGAAAAATTTACGATCAGCGGCGCGAAAAAGCGTTTGACGGAAATTAAGGAACAAGTTGAGGCCGCAGGCAGTGAGCAAAGACTGCTGACGGCGATTAAAGAAGGTCTCCAGGAACTCAGAAAAATCGTGAGTTAGATCGTGTAGCCGGTTAAAATAGATTTTAACCGGCTTTTTCTCAGCTTTGCGTGTTCTGTTTTAATGTTTGTTGGCCCGCTTCGATGCCTTAAGCGGATTGATTTTCTGAGTGCTCTCTATGATTGCGCTTTTGGTGTGCGTAGCCGTCGGGCATTTTCCGGTCGTCCATTTGCTGGCCGGGTTGGGGTAAACCAGGCAGTACTTGCCGGTGGGAACAGCCAATACCTTGCTACAATCACCGCACAACTCCAAAATAGTATGACAGCTTCCGCCATTGAATCCACAACCTTTCTTGGTCATGAAGCTGCAGTCCTTTCCTTCTTTGATGGTTTGACAAATCATGGTAAATCAACTCCTTCAGTTTATTATTATTTTTGGCCCCGATGATACGAAGACGTCAAAACGGAGCGCTGACTAACAAATATCAGGGCGCCTGTCAAGGGAAAATATTCGCCGCCAGTTATATTTCCCAATGACTGTTTTTAGCCCGTTTCAGACCCTGATTTTTGACTTCCCGGGATAATTATGTTAATGAACTCGCCAACGCAGCAAAGAGGCGGTAATCCGCAGTAATCTAAAGGTGATAGTGAGTATTGTGCAGGTTTCTAATCAACCATCGGGCGATGGAATTCATCCACCAGAGAAAATATCCTTATTTTGCCAGGCCCGTGGAAGCGCCGGCGTGGCGCGCAAAATTTTTTTAAGCTCCCTTTTTATCCAGTCTTCGTTTAATTATCGCGGCATGCAGAATTTGGGGTTTGCCTTTTCCCTGCTGCCTCTGGCGAGGCGGCTGGCGGGCGATGAAGAACGTCTGGCCGCCCTCTTAACGAGGCATTTGCAGTTGTTTAATACCCATCCTTATTTATCCGCGCCCATTATTGGTTCCGTTGCCCGTATGGAAGAGGACAATATGGAAGCGGACAAGACCGGTGCGGCGGCAGTAAATTTAAAAAATGCACTTATGGGGCCTTATGCGGCCTTAGGGGATTCCTTTTTCTGGGGCGCCTTGAAACCATTGGCTGCTGTATTTGGCGTTCTGCTCGCTTTGCAGGAATATCTTCTGGCGCCTTTGGCTTTGCTTCTCATATATAATCCCGGCCATCTCTGGGTGAGAGTTCGGGGATTTATAGAAGGGTATCGTCGCGGTAAAGAAGGGATAGATTTTATCAGGTATCTGGAACTTCCCTGGCTTACGGGGCGGATAAGGTGGCTTTCTTTATCGGGACTTTCGGCAATAGCTGCCCTGATCAGCCACTCTATCCACACCCCCTCGCTGGGGCGCCCGCTTGAGTTTCTTGCGCCGGTTGCTATTTTGTCCTTGATTATTCTTTGTTATTGGGGGATTAGGAACGGGATATCCCAGGTAAAGATAATCTACGGGATGTTTATTATCAGTTTCATGTTATCCTATTGATATGGTAGAAATAAAAACATTTGAGATAATAAATAAATTTGGACTGCATGCCCGTCCGGCTGCCAAATTAGTAAGTATATCCACTCAATATAAAGCCAGGATTTTTTTTGAGAGGGATGGTCAGCAGATTAACGGCAAAAGCATGCTTAGTGTTTTGACCATGGCCTGCCCCCAGGGCAGCAGGATTACGATCCGGGCCGAAGGAAGGGATGCCCGGGAAGCCGTCATGGCTTTGGGGAAAGTGATTGAGGATAAATTCGGAGAAGATTGATGGAATCTCGTGATGCCAAGCGGACGATGGTGATTAAAGGGGTTGGTGTATCGCCCGGAATTGTGATCGGCAAGGCTTATCTTTTCGATCGTTTCGATACGCAGGTGCCCTTGTATCATTTGAGAAACAAGGCACTTGTCTCTCAGGAGATAAGGCGATTCAAGGCCGCTCTCAAGGAAACAGAAATACAGCTCCAGGAATTGAAAAATAAGCTTAGTGATCTGGGCGGCATGGAGCCGCTGTATATCATTGATGTTCACATCATGATCATGAAAGACCGCCGGTTTATCGAAACGACGGTGGCAAACATTCGCGAGCAGTCCGTCAATGCTGAATGGGCGCTCCGCATTACGATAGATAAGTATCGGGAAATATTTGATAAAATGGAAGAAGATTATCTGCGGGGGCGGATCAGCGATATTCAGTTCGTTGGCCAGGGGATCCTGAGAAATCTGGCGGGGGAAAAGCGGGAAACTGCTAAGGACATTGGCGAAGCGGTGATTCTGGTGGCCAAAGAGCTTTCTCCGGCCGACACTGCGCAAATCAAGATTGATAAATTTCTCGGTTTTGCCACCGACTTTGGGGGGAGAACTTCCCACACGGCGATTGTCGCCCAGTCAATGGGCATTCCCGCCGTTGTTGGTCTGGAGAAGATAACCCGGGAAGTAAAGACCAACGATGATCTCATTATTGACGGTTCGTCCGGGGTGGTGATTGTGAACCCTGATCCGGAAATATTAAAGAGATATGAAGGCAAGAAAAAACATTATGCCGATGTGAAGGCGATTTCCATCAGTGACGCCGGCTTGCCTGCTGTCACCCGGGATAACTGCCGGGTAGATATCGGGGGTAATATTGAGTTTACCGAAGAAATGCCCTCCGCCCTGGAGCACGGAGCGGAAAACATCGGTCTTTACAGGACTGAATTCATTTATATAAATCGAGAGCGATTGCCCACCGAGGAGGAGCATTTTACCCACTACCGATCTATTGTCGGCGTGCCCGGCTTGGCATGGACAACCATCCGTACATTCGACTTGGGAGGGGAGAAATTTTTTTCCGATCCCAAGCTGGGCAGAGAAATGAATCCTCAAATGGGGCTCCGGGCCATCCGCTTCTGCCTGAAAGAAATCGAATTGTTTAAAGTGCAACTGAGGGCCATAGCCCGGGCCAGTTATTACGGGAAGACGAGGTTGCTCTTCCCGATGATTTCCGGTGTGGAAGAGATTCGTCAGGCGAAGCAGACCTTTCAGGAAGTGTGTGACCAACTTGACGCGGCAGGTGTCCCCGTTGGTAAGGACATAGAAATCGGAGTCATGATAGAGGTGCCGGCGGCGGTTGTTATTGCCGACGAACTGGCGAAGGAAGTTGATTTTTTTAGTATTGGAACAAATGATTTGATCCAGTATGCCCTGGCGATTGACCGCGTCAATGAGCGTGTTGCCTATCTTTATGAGCCCCTTCATCCGGCAGTTTTGCGGCTTGTGTCGCAGGTTGTGAAAACTGGTCACGAGGCGGGAATCAAGGTGGCAATGTGTGGTGAGATGGCCGGTGAGCCGTCCTATGCCATGATACTGCTGGGCCTCGAACTGGATGAATTGAGTATGACCCCATCCGCTATCCCGCGGATGAAAAAGATCATCAGGGGGTCGTCTCGTCAAGAATCAAAGCAGTTGCTGGACAAGGTTATGACTTTTTCTCTGGCTGCCGAGATTCGGGAGTATGTGGAAAGATACATGCGCGAGCGATTCCCCGAAGAATTCTTAGAAAATAATGGTAATTCTTGACCCCGATAAACGGGATAAGTTCCTTAAAGAGCATGCTTTCTGTCGAAAGCATGCTCTAACTCACTAAGGGGTTTATTTTACTTGAAGTCCAGAAAAGAAATGATGGAAATGGTTCTGGCGGCCCCCGGGTTGCAGCGAACGATAGCAAGATTAGCCGGAGTTGGAGATGGAGATGAGCAAACCTGCCGGGAAAGGGCCCGAAAATGTTTTCTGGAAATTGCCTCCGACTACAGTGAGCGATGGCTCGGCATCTGGGAGAGGACTTTAAGCCGTCTGTGGCGTAACATATACGATGATTTCATCATAGATCAAGACGGTATAGCCAATATCCGGGAAATCACCCGCCGGATGCCCTGTGTAATCCTTCCCTGTCACAGAAGTCACGTAGATTATCTCATTCTATCCTACATCTTTTACCAGCATCAAATCCCCTTGCCCCATGTTGCCGCCGGCGACAACATGAATTTCTGGCCTTTAGGATACGTCTTCCGACAATCAGGCGCCTTTTTCTTGCGTCGCCGCTTCCAGGGCGATGATCTTTATGCGGATGTCTTTGCGACTTATGTGGAGACCCTGTTGAGAGAAGGCGTGCCGATAGAGTTTTTCCTGGAAGGGGGGAGAAGCCGCACGGGAAAAATGGTGATGCCCAAGTATGGCATGATTTCCATGATCCTGCGCGCCTATCAGGATAATGTCAGTGACGATATCGCCTTGCTTCCCGTTTATCTCGGTTATGATCGCATCATCGAGGAACATTCCTATCTTGCGGAGTTGAGCGGGGCGGCGAAAAAAAGTGAATCGGCGCTGGATGTAATAAAGCATACGAGAATAATGATGCATCGTTACGGTCGCGTCTATGTGAATTTTGGCGCCCCCATCTCTTTGAAGTCTTACTTTGCCGCGCAGACGAAAAATTTTGCCGAATTGACCGCGGCTGAGCAGCAGGCCACTTACCGAGATGTCGGTTACCGGGTGGTTGCCGAGATCAACAGGATTGCCACGGTGACACCGGTTGCTATTGTGGCGTCTGCTCTCCTCTGCCATGGAGGCCGAGAGACGAAAGGCAGTGTGCTGGCGGAGACATTCAGCGCCTTCCATGATTACTTAAAGTACAGAAGGGTTAATATGGCCCCCTCGCTGGTCATGAAGGACAATGCCCTGGCTGCTGCCATACAAACCTTTATTGAGTGGGCCTGTCTGGTCCGTAAGGAAAATCCGGATGAAAGAAATGGGGCGGCGGATTCATATCTGCTCCCCGATGACAAGCGTTTACGCATGGAATATTATAAAAATAACATTATCCACCATTTTATTTCCCTAAGCTTCCTGGCCACAGCAATTCTCGCCTGTCCGGAAGCAGTAATATCCTTCCGACTCGTCAGAGATGACTACATTTTTTTAAAAAGAATTTTTTCGCTGGAGTTCATGATGGGGGACGATCATGACGGTGAATTAGAGGAATCTCTCGCTTACCTGCGTTGCTGCGGTATGTTGCAAATGGACGAGGGAAAGGATGACTGGGAATTGGGGGAGGGCGCCCGGGAACGGCTTTCAATATTTTCCGGACTTGTGGGAAGCTATCTGGAATCTTACCGGGTGGTAATTAAGGTCTGTTCGCAGTTTCATCATGAACTGGAAATAGAGAAAGACCAGCTCAGTTACATGCGGGAATGGGCGGAAAAAATGTACGCTCGGGGCGAGATAGTCCGGGCCGAGTCCATGTCCGGGGTGACTTATGCAAATGCCTTGAAATTCCTGCGGGTGGAAGCGATTATAAGCCCGGCCAGTTCACGTGCGGAAGAACAAGCTGAAGGCATCGGCGCGGTAATAGACAAAGAAGGCTTGGCAACTCTCCAGAGTCACTTGGCCAGATTCTCATAAATTAAATCAGGCGGGAGCAAGGGGCATGGCGAGCCACGCCCCTCACCTGTTACTTATTTCATTGAGATCGAGTAGAATGCCGCTTTCCCGCGATAAACGGCCATTTCGCCCAGCTCCTCTTCGATCCTCAGGAGCTGATTGTATTTTGCCAGACGTTCGCTCCGGGATACGGAACCGCTTTTTATCTGTCCGCAGTTGGCCGCTACCGCCACGTCGGCCATGGAGGTATCTTCCGTTTCTCCGGAACGGTGAGAGACAACGGTGGTGTACCCCGCTTCTTTAGCGCGCTGGATCGTTTCCAAGGTCTCCGTCAGGGTGCCGATCTGATTGAGTTTGATGAGAATAGAATTGGCCACCCCTGATTTGATGCCCTTCTCCAGTCTGGTCCGGTTGGTAACGAACAGGTCATCGCCGACGATCTGGACCTTGCCGCCCAATTTCTCCGTCAGCAGTTTCCAACCGTCCCAGTCATCTTCGGCCAGTCCGTCTTCTATGGAAATAATGGGATATTTTTTCACGAGCCCCTGATAAAAGCTGACCATCTCTTCGGCTGTTTTATTAGGTTTTTTTTCTGCGGCCATGACATATTTGCCGTCCACATAGAAAGAGCTGGCCGCCGAGTCCAGAGCGATGAAAATATCCTGGCCGGGCCGGTATTTGGCTTTTTCAATGGCCTGCATGATCACGGAGAGGGCCTCTTCATTTGACTTTAGATTGGGAGCAAATCCGCCTTCATCGCCTACCGACGTATTGCACCCCTTGCCTTTGAGCACCGCTTTCAAATTATGAAAAACCTCGGCGCACATCCTCAAACCTTCCCGGAAGCTGGGAGCGCCTACCGGCATCACCATAAATTCCTGAATATCCACGTTGTTATCGGCATGAGCGCCGCCGTTCAAGATATTCATCATGGGCACAGGAATATCTGTGGCCATGATGCCGCCGATATAACGGTAAAGCGGCATTTCCATGACCGTTGCCGCCGCCCTGGCACAGGCCAGGGATACGCCGAGGATGGCATTGGCGCCGAGAGAGCCCTTGTTTTCGGTGCCGTCCAGGTTAATCATGGCATAATCAATTTCCTTCTGGCGAAGGCAATCCATGCCGATAATCTCTGGCCCGATCTTTTCCTTAACATTGTTTACCGCCTTTTCCACACCTTTACCCAGGAAGCGACTCTTATTTCCGTCCCTCAGCTCCAGCATTTCATGTTCTCCCGTCGAGGCGCCGGAGGGGACAGCAGCCCGCCCGGTTACCCCGGAGGTCAGCGTCACCTCAGCCTCGACAGTGGGATTTCCTCTTGAATCCAATATTTCTCTGGCCGTTACATTGATGATTTCCGTCATATTTCCTCCTATTTGTTGGGGTTAGCAATACCTAGTTGCGGAATTCCGTCCTGCATGGGCGGGACAATTTGTGAGAATTGTGTAGAGAACTAAAACATTACTTGATAATTTTCAAGGCAATTATGAAGTCGTAAGGGTCTAAATGAGCTTGATATGATTGTCAAGGTCAGGTAATATCCGGGAATGGCAAGCGGGTAACTAATTTTTGAAGGGGAGAAAAGGAACAGATTGGGTAAAGAGGATGTGGCTCAGAAGATCATCTGCCAGAATAAATTAGCGAGATTGAATTATTTTATTGACGATACCTATGAAGCAGGGATCGTGCTGGTTGGTACGGAATTGAAGGCGCTACGCGCGGGGAAAGCGAATGTAAAAGACAGCTATGCCCTCGTGCAGCGCGGGGAAGTCTTTCTCTATGATCTGCATATCGGCCCCTATTCGCACGGTAACCGTGCCAATCATGAGCCTTTGCGGGTGAGAAAATTGCTGTTGCATAAAAGGGAGATAAAACGTCTGTATGGCAAGTCGCAGGAAAGGGGCATGTCGCTTTTTCCACTAAAACTATACTTCAAGAACGGCAAGGTCAAGGTAGAGATCGGCGTTGGCAAGGGTAAAAAGCTTTACGATAAAAGGGAGGATATGAAGAAGAAAGACGACATGAGGGATGTGGAAAGAGGACTCCGGTCAAGGCATCGTGAGGGATAGACTGAGGTAATTTTAATAAAAAGGAAGATTGCGATATATATGAAAATGACGGAAATCATACACAGTTATTCCGACACGGGTTTCCACAGAACCATCGGCGAGATGATAAAGAGGCACTCCGAGAACAAGGATGACATACGGTCAATAGTGGTTAAAATGATCGCTTGGGACGGGATAAAAGACGTTCTCGATCTCGGGTGTGGTTATGGATGGTTCGAAGAGGGATTGCGGGGCGGATTCGATATTGTAAGCGGCATTGACTGCCTTGCCGAAAACGAGACCCCCTTTTTGAAGGCTGCTCGCGGAATATCGAAAACCGCACTGTTTCAAAAACGTGTCCTTCCCTGCCCCATAGATGTGCCTGACGGCTCCTTTGATCTTGTTGTCTCTGCCTATTCACTGTATTTTTTCCCCGAAGAGATAGAAGAAGCAAAGAGAGTTTTACGACCCGCGGGTATTTTTCTTGCCATAACACACAGTGAGTCAATGCTTCAGGAGGGAGAAAGGTTTTTCGATTTTACAAACCTGCGGCAAGTGATCAGGAATTTTTCTGCCGAAAACGGCGAGGAAGCCCTGAGGGCACACTTTCGGAATGTCCAATACATTGATTACAGGAATGCCATCGTCTTCAGCAGACCCGAGAAGAAGGACCTTGCCGATTATATAGATTTCAAGAGGGAATACATATCGAGAGATGTAGACCCGGAAAGGGTCTTGACAACAATTCTCAATGAACTGAAAAGAAAAGGGACCATGAGGTTTAATAAGGACGACCGGATATTTCTGGCAAGAAAATGAAAAAAAAGAATTATTGCACAACGTGCGGCAAGACGCTCGAAACCGATACACTTGATGGTAAGGAAAGGCAGGTCTGCTCAAATTGCAGAGAGGTTTTTTACGAAAATCCCTTGCCGGTTGCAACTGTTATCCTGCCAGGCCTAAACAGGGAAATTCTCCTGGTAAAAAGGGCCAGGGAGCCCTTTAAAGGCATGTGGTGTTTCCCCATCGGCTTTGCCGAGGTTGGTGAGAGCATTGAAGATGCTGCGCTGAGAGAGCTTAAGGAAGAAACCGGCGTGGAAGGGAAAATAGTCCAGCTTATTGATGTAAGTACTCACAAAAATCCATTTTACGGCGACCTCCTCATTGTCAGTTTTGAGGCGGAGAAGATCGGTGGGGAAGAGGAACCAGGTGATGATGCATCGGACTGCAGGTATTTCCCGGTTATGAGTCTTCCGAAGCTTGCCTTTGATTCACAGGTCAGGGCGATAGAAAAGTTTATTGGACTCAAAAAGGACCTCTGGAACTTGCATGATTCATTGGAAATGTTTGTCGAGGGGATTATACAGAACAAAATCATATACCCGAGCAACCTCCTTTCTGATGAGCTTATCAATGCAGTCCAGCAAAACTCAGAAAAAATTGTGAGCCTCTGGCTTAATGATATCTTTACGAATCCCACCACGAGAGGATATCACCAATTTGACAAAGAGGATCTTTTTCAAAGAGCTATGTTCGTCATAGGTCAGTTTGGGGTATGGCTTAAAGGGGAAAAGAGTGAGAGCGAGTTCAAGAAGTTTTATACAGATCTTGGTTCCCACCGGCGCAAAGACGGGATACCCCTCGAGGAGATTATGAGCTCCCTGAGCCTGTTGAAAAAACACATCTGGATGTTTACATATTCCTTCGGCGTCTGGGAAAAGGCATTGGACATCTACCGCATGTTTGAGCTTGGCGAAAGGCTTGTCTATTTTTTTGATCGTGCAGCGTATTACACAGTAACGGGATACTTTCAGAAAGTTACATCCCCAGAGGTTTTAGAATCTACATAGTGCGCGAGAAGAGGAGATCATTCAAACCATGAGACAACTGCTTTAAACATGGCCTTGAGAGGCGGATACAACTTTCATCAAGACAGGAGCCCGGTATTTTCCCGATACCCACCCAATAAATCCACCAGTTCGGCGCCAAAAAGATGCAACTTCTCACCCGGCAACAAGCCTCTCTCCTTCAGCTCATTGACAGAATCTACCTCCAGAGCGGAAAGCAAAACCAGATCCTGATCCGATAAGATCATGAAGATTGCCCGGTTAATTTCCTTGGCCTTCCCATACCGCCACCGGAAAAGGTGTTTTAAGCGTTCTTTCTGGGTGTCCGTTAAGGTATAGTAGCGCGCGATTTTTTTATAGCCGTCGTTATCGAGATCCTTTTTGTGCCACTTGATCTTGGTCATGTCCGCAAAAATTCGGGCCGCCTCATCGCCCAGCCCGGCCTGCTGCAGCTCCTCTTCCAGCCGGTGGTATAAATCCGGGAGATGGGCCGTGTCCAAAGCGGCATAATGCAGTTGTTCTTCCGTCAAGGGACGTAAATCCCAGCGGGAACGCTGCATCTTTTTCTTTTTCTCAAATTCAATGCCCAGATACTGGCCCACGACGTTCACCAGAGAAAGATGGCTGGAGCCTAAAAGCGAGGCGGCCCGATAGGTATCGAAAATGTTTTTGAAGATAAAACCATAATCCCGCTTCAGGATGCGGATGTCATTGTCCCCGGCATGCACAACCTTTAACAGGGAAGGAGCGGCAAAGTACTGGCCCAGGAAGGAAAGGTCCAGGTTGCCGAGCGGATCAAAGAGATAGGTTTTTCTGTCTGCTCTTATCTGAATCAGGCATAGTTTTTCACGAAAGTAGCGCAGGGAGTCGTACTCCGTGTCCATACAGATCACGGTCGAGCTGCCGATATCCTGTCTGGCTTCCTCGGCTTCGGATTGCGTTTTCACGACAATCCACGGATTATGCTGCATTGGTCATCCTCTTTTCTAATCCCTTCAAATCACAGGCGGGAAAAACCGTCAAGATATTTTATTCGCTTATTATTATCTGGTTACTTTGGCAAATCTTTTTTGATGCGCTCGGCAATCTGCCTTACCTGCGCCATGACCTCTCTTTCATCAATCGTGAGCAGATGACGGTTTTTCATAACGAGCCTCCCGTTGATCATGGCCGTATCCACATCGGCGCCGCCGGCGGCATATACCAGGTGCGAATATTCATTGTAAAGCGGCGTCAGATGAGGCTTGTTCAAAGGGATAATGATGAGGTCGGCTTTTTTCCCGGCCGTAAGCGTCCCTGCCATCTTCTCCAGACCTAAGGCCCTGGCTCCCTCGCAAGTGGCCATCCGGAGGACCGTTCTGGCATCCATGACCGTGGGGTCCAGACTGTTTATCTTATGGAGCTTGGCCGTCATGTCCATTTCCCTAAACATATCGAGATCATTATTGCTGGCGCAGCCGTCGGTGCCCAGCCCCACCGTAATGCCGGCGGCCAGCATCGCCGGCACCGGGGCGACGCCGGAGGCCAGTTTCATGTTGCTTTCCGGGGTGTGAACCACTTTGCAGCCCTGATCGGCAAAAAGTTCAATATCATGCTCATCCATGACGACACAGTGATAAGCCAAGAAGCGATCCGTCAGGTATCCTGTATTCTTCAGGAATGCCAGGGCCTTTTGGCCGAACATTTGTTGCAGTTTCACACTTTCCGCCTTATTTTCCAGCAAATGCAGGGCATAGGGCAAATTATATTCGTCGGCAATTTCTTTGGCAGCGGTAAGCGCCGCGGGCGAGCAGGCATAAAGCGAGTGTGGGTGCACAATGATATTTATCAGCGGCTCGTCTCCCCACTTTTCAATGAGCTTGCGGGTGCAGACCAACCCGTCGGTCGTTGTTGCCGCAGCGGGCGAAGGGAAATCCAGCAATCCTTCGCCCAGCACGCAGCGTATCCCGGCCTGCTTAGCCGCCCGCGCCACTTCATCTTCAAACAGGTACATGTCGCAGAAGGTTGTCGTTCCCGACTTGATCATTTCCGCGGCGGCCAGCAGGCTTCCCCAGTAGACCATCTCCCGGTTGATGTGCTTGGCCTCGAGGGGGAAGATGTAGTTATTAAGCCAGATCATAAGTTCCAGATCGTCGGCTACACCCCTGAAACAGGTCATGGCAGCATGGGTGTGGCAGTTTACCAGACCGGGCATTACCAGACAATTCTCAGCCTCCAGCAGCGTGCGGCCGACAAACTGGCTCTTGATGGCCGCCGAGCTGCCTGTTTGCACGATGGTGTCACCATCAATAGCCAGGGCGCCATTGACAATCCTGGTATCCTGCTCATCCAGAGTCAGGATCGTCCCGCCAGCAATAATCGTATCAACTTCTCGCATGGCAGGGGCCTTAGCATCTTATGTGCTGCACGTCAACAAAATAATTAATAATTATCAATCAATATCAATTAGTTAATCGCTGTTGGCTCTAAATCGCCGCAGGGAAATATCCTGAGGAGGGAATTGAAGAAGTAAATCTCCTGGGCGGAAGATGCTTTTCAGGGAAAGCTGATTACATCCGCTGGGCAGTTGGATGCACATAGGCCGCAGCCTGTGCAGGTGTCTTCCTTGACGTGAGCAACAGGTACACCTGCGGGTGTCAGGGGGCCGAAGATCGCGATCTGCCGTTCTTGCATTTCCATCTCTATTGCACTGGCAGGACAGGCCTCCTTGCAGGAGCCGCAGCCACTGCAACGTTCCTCATTTACCTGGGGCAATACGCGATCCATTTCGTTATCGAGGAGCATCTCGCCCAGGGCGCCGAGGATTTCCCTTTTCTCCCAGCGCAGCTCCCGGGGATGCCGGATAAATCCCGCATGGTATTTCTTTCTTCCCCATTTTGTGGGCGACCACCGGAGCTGGGGCTCGGACCGGTAGAGGGAGAGAAATTCCCTCCCCTGCAAGCGCTCGGCGTAGTCGTCGAAGCGGACGATTGTGTCGGCGTTGATAACCAGTTCCCTGTCTCCCCGCGTAATAGAGACCCGGTTACCAGTAAAGAAAAAACGTTCATCCTCCTCAAGATGGATGAAGATGATACCTTCCCTTCTTGCCAATTCATAGGCAAGCTCACCGTAAGAAGGGGTAACCATGTTGCGCGTCAACACGTAGACGGTCTTACCGGCTTTTCTTAGGGCTCTCGCTGCCTCAATAAACTTTGCGGAGATGAATTCAGAGAATATGGCGTAACCGGGATTATCTGTACCCAGATAGAAGAGATAGGTTGGGGATCCTCCCTCGGGAAGAGCAAAATCAGGTTCATCTTCACGGTAAAGCCGCTCGTCTTGCCGTTCGGCTTTGGCGAGGATTTCCGGCCCTTTGACAGCGATCAATCCGGCGCCAAACCCCGTGAGAATAGCATCCTTGATATTCATCGGCTCCAGGGCCCCGCCGGAGACGTAAACACCTTCGACATCCGTCTGAAGCGGCGCCTTTTCATTGACAAATCCATGGGCATTCAACGAAAAACCGAACAGCTTGCTCAACTCTGCCAGCTCGGGGTTGGGCCGGAGTCCGATGGCCAGAACAACGTAGCTGAAGCGCTCTTCTCTTAATTGTCCGCCGGCGTAATACCTTACCGTCACACCGTCCTCATCCTCCTCGAAATACCGGGAATTGGCCCGGATAAACCGCACCCCTGCATCGCGGTAAGCCTGCTCCATGTAATATTCCTGGCCGAACAGCCGGAGGTCGTTGTAGAATACGGTCATCTCCGGTTTTGCCCTCTGGAGCGTCCACTTGATTTCACGGATCGTATAGGAACAACATACTGATGAGCAGAGGGGATTTTCCTGAGAACGGGACCCGACGCAGAGAAAAAAACCGATCTTGTGGAAATCGCGGGGAAGCTCTCCTTGCCGCTGGTCAATGAGCGCGTCGTATTCAAGGCTCGTCATGACCCTCTTACCCTTGTATTCAACGGGATCGTAGGGCAAAAGCCCGGTGGCGATGATCACCCTGTCGGCAGTGAGCGTCCGTCCATCTTCCAAAGTCACGATGAAAAGATTGTCCTTTTTAGCGACGGAGACAATTTTCCCTTCCCTTACCACCGTCAAACGGGGATCATCCCTTATCTCGTCAAAAAATGTTTTGAACCCGATGCGGCAATTGGCAATGCGGGCCATGAGACCGCCGGGTTCCGCCGAGGACTCAAGGATGGTGACGGTATGGTTTGCCTTCAGGGCGACCTTCGCCGCCGAGATGCCGCTGATGCCGCCGCCTATTATCAATACGCTCATAAGGCTTGTTTCTCTCCCATTATATAGAGGAGGAGGTCCGTGAAGTAGATGACCTTTCTCGTGTTCGAGAATGTCTTCATCGCCATGTGACAGAGCGGGCAGAAGACAACGATCGTTCCTTGTGACTTCTCCAGAATCAGTTTGGACAGCTTTTCCGTGACGGACTTGTTGATGAAAATCTGGTTGCCGCCGCAGCAGCGGTCTTTCACCTTTTCACCGGCCACTTCACCGCCGAAACGGCTAATTACCTCTTCCATGACCGTATTCCTCTGAATTGCCGTTTCCCGTGGGCGCAGGAGGATGCAGCCATAATATGGCGTAAAGACCTGCTCCTTCAGATCCCGCGCCGGTTTTAGGGAAGAAAGGAAGGCATCATCGAAAAGGTCGAGGGGGTGGGAAATGATGAATTCTTTTTGCTCGTCGGCCTCGCGCAGATTCTTGTAGCAGGCGGGACAGGGAGCGACGATCTCAATGAAGAGACCCGCGGCCTTGGCCAGGTTCTTCTTTGAGAATTCCGTCAATTCCTTTCTGTCGCCGTATTCAAAAGCGCCACAGCAGTTCCAGTCCGGGATTTCCTTGAGGGTATGCCCCTGTTTCCCGAAGACCTTGCGTAGCCCTGTATCCAGTTTGCGGGCTGAGCCGGTGAGGGAGCAGCCCGGGTAATAACCGTAGTTCATTTAGTCCTCTTTACGTTGTGGGGAAGATGAATGCCCGCATATTCCAGCCATTTAGACAGGTGTTTTATGTATCCTCCCTTAAGAAGGAAAGGGATCGCCTTGATAATCACGTATGGTTCGTAAACCCTTCCCCAGATTGAAACAGAGTCCTTAAAGGCCTTTTCAAAGGGCGACGCAGCGGCGAGCTCTTCCCGGAGCGCCCGGATAACCTCCGGAATCCGTATATTCCACGGACAGGCGTCGGTGCAGCGGTAACACCCCGTGCAGTAACGAACGAGAGGATCATCGGCAAGAATGTTATTGCCGAGAAAGAGCTGCTGGAGAATTTCCTGCGGGTTGGTATTTTCCGCAAGATCATTCACCGTACAAACTGAGGCGCAGATTTTACAGCCCAGACAGACAGAGAAATCCTGTCGCTCGTAATCCGTTAAAGCAAAGACCCTGCTCTGGTCATTGTTTTTCATTCCATCCTCGTCCAATGTGTAAAGGAAGAAAAATTGGCCGGTTCACTTAATCTCTCAATCTTCCGCATCTTTCAGCTCATCCTCAAGAAAGGTAAGGTACGGTATGGGGTCATCGAAATTCTGCCCGGACATATAAAAAAACATGCCCTGGAGCCTCTCCGAGGTGCCCTTGAAGTATTTCGTCAGGGGGATGCCCTGTGGACAGGCCTCTTCGCAGGCTCCGCAGCCCACGCAGGTTTGGGAAACATGAAACATCCGGATCAGTTGGAAGAGTTCTTTGCCCTGCGGCATAGTGGTGGAACCGGTCCGCAGAACCTTGTTCAAGAGCGCATCCCCTTTGGGCAGGTATTCATCGCCATGAAAAACACAGTCAATACAGTAGCATACCGGGCACATCGCCATGCAGTTCTTGCACATGATGCACTTTGAAAAATCCTTCGCAAAATCGTCCATATCGGTCTGGAACTGGGGAGGCGGTTCCTTCTCGCCGACAAGCATCTCTTTGGGAGCTTCTTCGAGGTTGCCCTCCATCAGGGAAAGAAAGGTCTCCCCTTTTTCCGTGTAAGAAAAGGCCCAGAAGGCCCCGCGTTTATCAATTCTGATCCCGGCGTCTCCCACAATACCTCTTGGTTCCCGGCAGACCTGGCAGGCCCACCGCATTTTGTCGGTTTCCTGCATGTAGGTAAAAAGCTCACGCGCCTCCGTCGGTATTGCGCCAATCTCCTCTTTTGTGGAAACCGTGCCGGGACAATCAACGGAAACAGCGATGATATCCTCGCGTTCAATCTGGGTAAGTTTGACCAGCTCCACATACGCCCGAATCTCGCAAGGTCTCAGCAGAAGGATGATCTGCGCCCCTTTGGCAAAGAGACGGCGCAGAAACAAGGCGCCGCTTACGCTGAAAAGCGGATTTAATAGGGAGTATTGTTCGAGGCTGTTTTTGAATATCCGATGACTTACCCCATTCTTGTCCTTTTCAAAACCGAGGACCAGGTGTTGTTCATCCTTCAGAAACTCCGTGAGCGCGCCTTCTACCGCACCGTTCTTAAGCTTTTTTGCCTGCATTTTTCTTTTCCTTTAGCTCTGCGTGCATGACCGTTACCTTCTCCACAAAGCGCCGCGCTTCCGCCGCACTTACCCAGAAAAGCTTCAGTCTATCCTTCATGGAGAAGGCGTCGAACATCTCTTTCAGGGCCGCTATCTTTCTGCGCGTGTAATAGTTGCCTTTGATATAGTGGCAGTCTCCGGGGTGGCAGCCGGCGACAAAGACGCCATCCGCCCCCTCAGTTATGGCCTTGATAATGAAGGCCGGATCAACCCTGCTGGAACAGGGCACCTGGATGAGCTTCACCCCATCCGGGTATTTCATTCTCAAGCTTCCGGCCATCTCGGACGCCTTAAAAGTGCAGTGCGAACAGGCGAAACCGATGATCTCGGGGTTATTCCGGGTTTGATCTTCCATAGCCTTCCTTCCGAGCCAATTGCTAAACGTTTTGTCATGCCCGAATGTTTCTGTCGGGCATCCATGATTTCATACAGCTACAAACTGGATTCCCGCCCAAAAGAGTCGCGGGAATGACAGAATTGGGAGTTTAGCAATTACCTCCTCTGTTAATCTTATCCGCCTCCGTAAAGGCGCTTATCTCGTCATCAATCATGCTGTCCCCATAGCCTTTTAAACTTATCGCCGATGAGGGGCACGTGCTGTTGCAGAGGCCGCACCCCGTGCAGGCCGCTTCCTCCACCCGGGCAACCCGCGTTGTCTCGTCAAACGTTATCGCCTTGGCAACACAGGCCTGCTCGCACATCCGGCAGCCGCTGCACCGCTTCGGATCAACGCAGGAAATGAAGGGATCAACCGCTGCATAGCCGAGATTCAGGAAGCCAAAAAGTTTCACCGCCGCCGCCCTGCCGTGGTTGAGCGATTCTTCCACATCCTTGGGGCTCGAACATGACCCGGCGATAAAGATCCCTTTCACCGCCGTGTCAAAGGGCCGAAGCTTGATATGGGCCTCCAGGAAGAATTTATCCTTATCAAGGGTAATCTTGAGGAGTGAGGCGATCAACCGGTTGTCCACGGGGGGAGACATACCGATGGAGAGCACTACCAGATCGAACTCTCGCTCAAAAGTCTCGCCAAAAAGCGTATCCTCTCCACGGATTACAATGCCCGTTGGTGACGGATTGATCTCCGCAACATTTGCCCGCGTAAAGAGCACTCCCTTTTCTTGCGTATCCTCGAAATACTCCTCACCGCCGCGGGAATGGGCCCGCACATCCAAGTAAAAGGACTCCACGTATGAGTCCCTATATTTATCCTTGATTGCTTCCCCGACGCGTAACGCATTGATACAGCAAACTCTGGAGCAGTAAGGTTTCCCGATCTGTTCATCACGCGATCCGACACAATGGAGGATGGCCACCCTCGGCTTTTCGGGAAGCTGCAAAGTGTCGCCGCCGTGCTCGAACTCCAGGGTGGTGATGATTCTTTCATCCTTCCCGTAATTTAATTCCGGCTTGATGATTGGATCAAAGGGTGAAAACCCGATGGCGACAATCACTCCTCCTACGGTCAGTTTTTGCTCGCCTTGCGGGGTATCGAGCGTCACTGCATAGTTGCCGAAGGAACCCTCAAAGCCACTGATGGTCGTTGAAGTGAATAGCTCAACGTTATCTCTTGCGGCCAATTCTTCGCTCATTGCGAGGATGATGCTTTTGCCGTCTTTTCCTGCAGGCCAGATATTTTTCAGGTTCTTTACCTGGCCGCCCAATTCAGCTTTTTTTTCTACCAGATAGACCTGTATGCCCATTCGCGACAGGAACAGGGCCGCGCTTAAACCTGCTACACCGCCACCAATGATCAGGGCGGCCTTCTTGACGGCTACCATCTTCTCCTCAAGAGGAACGTAGTGGGCCGCCGAATAAAACCCTGCCAGAATCAGCCGCTTTGCCTTTTCCGTATTTTTTTCAATATCATCCCCGATCCAGGAACAATGTTCCCGGATACCGACCCTTCGCAGGAGAAAGGGGTTGAGATTTGATTTTTTCAAAACATCCTGGAACAGTTCGCCGTGCAGCGAAGGTGTGCAGGCGGCGATGATGACGCGGTCCAGCCCTTCTTCGGCAATGTTTTTGCCGATCAGCTCCTGGCCGGGCTCGGAGCACAAAAAAACATAATCCTTTGATACAGTTACATTGGGGCATTGTTTGAAGTGTTCACTCAACTGCTGCACATCAACGGTGTGTTTGATATTATGACCGCAATGACAGATAAAGATTCCGGTTTTCATGACAGTTCACTATTCACTGAGTTATATACTCCATACAGCTTGCCACCGCTTCTCCGCCGGAGGCGACGGTATCGGGAATATCTTTCGGCCCCGAGGCCATCCCGCAGACAAATATTCCGTCCACATTTGTTCGTGATGGCGTCATCGAGTCCACTTTAATGAAACCGTATGCATCTTGTTCTATAGCCATAATATTGCAGAGTTCTTCGGTCCCCGGGCGAGGCCTCACCCCGTTGGCAAGAATGACAATATCCACTTCAATCTCGCGCATTTCACCGCTGAACATGTCCTCCACCCTGACCAGCAATCCATTTTCGCTCTTCGTGATCTCTCCGGGAATCCCCCGTATATAAAAGACCCCACTTTCCTGGGTGCTTTTGTAAAACTCTTCGTAGCCCTTGCCATAAGCCCTGACGTCTATGTAGGATACGTAAATCTCTGCACCTTTGATTCTGTCCTTTACGATACTGGCATGTTTGGCCGTGTACATACAGCATACCCGGGAACAGAACCGGGCATCGCTTTGTCGATCCCGGGAGCCGACACACTGGATAAAATAGAATCGTTGCGGGGCTTTTCCGTTTAATACAATATCGCCGCCTGTCGGTCCCGTAACCGAGCAGATCCGCTCGAACTCGATGCCCGTAACAACACCTTCCAACGTGCCATAGCCGTATTCCTTCTTTTCAGCGGCGTCATAGAGGTCAAAACCTGGTGCCAGCACAACAGCATCAAAGTATAGCTCAACAATTTCCTCTTGCTCATCAAAATTTATGGCCTTTGGTTCGCACGCATCGAGACAGGGTTGCTTGCATTTCCCCCTGGAGAGAAAGAGGCAGCCTTCAGCATCAACAAGGTATTTCTGTGGCGCCGCTTGGGGAAAGGGCAAGTAAATCGCCGCCCTCTTTGACAAACCCAGATTGAATTCGTCGCTTAGCCGGCCTTTCATGATGCATGACTCTGAACAAAGTCCGCAGGCAGTGCATTTTTTCATGTCCACAAAGCGCGGTTTCTTCTGTATGCGGATATCGAAGCCCTTCCCGCTTCGTTGCATACCGACCAGTTTCGCCATGGTAAATAGGGATATATTGGGATTTAAGGAAACCTCGGACATTTTTGGTGAAAGGGTGCAGGTGGAGCAGTCGAGCGTGGGAAAGGTTTTGTCGAGCTGGATCATCCTGCCGCCAATGGATGGACCAACTTCCAGCATGGTCACGTGGACCCCGCACGATGCCAGCTCAAGGGCTGCGGTGATACCGCCGATACCTCCACCAACGACAAGGACGTGTTTCATGTTATCATTCAATACCATATTAACCTTTAACAATATCTCTCAGTTTATCCCTTACCTTGTGGATATCGGCAATGATGCCGAAATGCGCGTACTGAAAAATTGGTGCGTCCGGGTCTTTATTCACGGCAATGATGCAATCGGAATCTTTCATGCCGGCAATATGCTGAAATGCGCCGCTGATACCCATGGCGAGGTACACTTTCGGCTTGACGGTTTTTCCCGAAGTGCCGACCTGGCGTGGCTTGGGAAGCCACATTTTATCAATCACCGGCCGTGAACCGGAAAGCGTTGCCTTTAAAAGATCGGCAAGTTGTTCATAGTCCGGTATTTCATCCTTGTTCCCGATCCCCCGGCCCACGGAAAGAAGAAATTTGGCCTTGGTAATATCAATTTCTCCCTTTTCTTCCTCCACGTATTCCAGGAAGGTTCTCCCTGCGGCAACAGGCAACCCTTCCATTGTCTCAATAACTGGGGACGACGACTTTTCAACGGCATGCTCTTTAAAACTGCCGCTCCTGACGGTGATGACAAAAGGCCCCGGCCCGGCATTTCTAAATTCCCCGAAAATTTTATCGGAATAGTAACTCTTAGAAAAAACATTCCTTTCTTTGTCAAAGCCGTTCACGTCCGTGATCAGGGGCAGGTCGAAATACCCGGCCACGTACGATGCAAGCTCGGCCCCTGAAGACGAATGCGTAAAGACTATGACGTCAGGTTTTTCCCGGGAATCCATCATTGTTTGCAGGACGCCCACCATGTTTAACGGGTTCAGAAAGAGGGCTTCTTCTATTTTTACCCTGACGATGGCGTTAACCAACTTTTCATTCATAGCGTAGGCGCCGTCAGCGACGAGAAGAGAAATATCTTTTTCCATTAGGGCACACAGACCAATAGCATCGAAATTCCTTTCTTCAAAGACACCGCGTCTTACCTCTGCTACAACGAGTGCATAACTCATTGGTACACCCCCTTTTCCTTCAAAATTCCCAGAAGCTCTTTGCAGGCGTCTTCAATGCCCCCGGAGAGCATTATTGCCCCGGTCATCTTGGGCGGGTAAATCCATTTTACGGCCTCTATCTTGCTCACCACATTTTCCCGATAATCTGCCGCCTTGAAGACTTTCCGCTCAACTTTTGAGGCCTTCCGCACTCCCATGATGGAGACGTACCGCGGCTCATTGATTCCGGTCTGAATAGAAATAACGCAGGGAAGCATGACCTTTACCCGCTCCTGGAGGCCGCCTTCGAGCTCTCTTCTCACGATGAAGTGACCGCTTTCCACGGCATCAATGCCGATCACCATGGACACGAAGGGAAGTCCGAGCCTGGCGGCAAGAATACCGCCCATAGCGCCGAACTGATCATCCTCGGACTGTACGCCCGTAAAAATCGCATCAAAAGGAACGCTTTCCTTTTTCAGGAAATTCCGTATCAAGGTTGCCCGTGTACCAGGATCGTGGAGGACATCGCCCGTCTCAATTAGAAAGCCATCATTGGCGCCCATGGCGATAGCCCTGCGCAAGACCTCGTCGGACTCGGCATCCCCGATGGAGACCGCGGTCACCGTGCCGCCCGTCTTTTCAACGATACGGACAGCCTCTTCAACCGAGTAGTTGTCCCAGTCATTTACTTTGAAGGGCACTTTCGATAGATCAACCACCTTCCCGTCGTCAATAATGCGGAGTTCCTCTTCCTGTGTTGCCGGCACTCTTTTCGTGAAAACCAACATATTCATTTTATAATACCTCCATTAAAATCTCGGACAGCTCTTTCACCGCGATCCCTTTTTCCGTTGCCGGGTCTTCCAGGGTCATAAGGCAAAAAGGGCAGCTCGTGGCAATCACTTCAGCTCCTTTTTCCACTGCCTCAAGAACTCGCACCTCGGCGTTTCTCTGATAGGCAGCCTCCACCTCAAAAAACATCCTGCCGCCACCGCCTTCGCAGCATATGGAGTTCTCCCTGTTCCTCTGAAATTCCAGGAGGCTAAGCCCCTCTATCGAATTGAGTATATATCGTGGTTCGTCAAAGATGCCGTTTTGTTTCCCAAGGAAACAGGGGTCATGATAGATAACTTTTTTACCGAACGATCCATTGGGCGCCAGAGAGCCTGCCTTGATCATTGCCGCCAACACTTCCGTGTAATGGACAATCCTGATGCCCAGGTCGCCATACTCCTTTTTGAGCGCATTCATGCAGTGCGGGGAGAGCGCAATAATCTCCTTGACGCCATATTCTTCCAAGGCAGCCTTGTTCTCTTCCTGGAGTTCTTCAAAAAGACCCGTTTCCCCGATCCTGCGTATCTCATTTCCGCAGCAAGCCTCTTCTTCACCAAGCACACCGAACTCTATGCCGCCTTTGTTAAGTATCTTCGCCACGTTTTGCGGTATAACCATGCAGCGGGGATCATAGGCCTGGATGCAACAGGTAAAAAGCAGTATCTTCGAATCCGTTTCGCTGATATGGGGGACTGCAATATCGAGTTTATCGAACCAAGCTCCTCTCTTTGCTCGCGAACGACCCCAGGGGTTCTTCTGCACATAAGTGTTTTCAAGGGCTTTCTGGATAGTTGCCGGGATCGCTCCGTTTTCCACCAAAGCAGACCTCATTTCGATAATGACTTCCGAAGGTTTTACATCCCGTGGACATCTAAGGGTACAAGCGCCGCATGACGTGCAGTACCAGGGAAGCGATTCCTCAACCACGCGCTCAAATTGTTTTTTTCTCATGAGCAGGCGGGTATTGAAGGGAGTTTTTCCTGCTTCCGGACAACTGCCCGTACATTTCCCGCACTGGATGCAGGTTAATACCCTGGTCTGGGTCTGATTAACCATACTGTTTGCACCTCTCTATTTGCACTAATCATAATATTCCGCAACTTATATACCAAGGGAAAATCTAAAAAAATAGACAATTTTTCAGCAAATAATGGGCAAACTACAATTTTGCAAAGGTCAAGATTTTTTGTAATCCCTACTTAGTTCACCATACTTTTTTTAACAATTCTGCTCCAATTATGGCTTTTTCAACCTCTTTCGAACCTTCATAGATTTCGACGATCTTTGCATCTCTGTAAAACCTCTGTATATCATACTCACTTATATATCCGTATCCGCCATGGAGCTGCAAGGCCTGATTTGTTACATATACCGCTGTATCCCCTGCATTCCATTTTGCCATGGAGATTAGCATCGGGTCGGGTTTCCCTTTATCCACCGAATGTGCTGCTCTCCAGTAAAGGCCTCGGGCAGCCTCAATCCTTGTTGCCATCTCTGCAAGCATAAACTGTATTCCCTGCAAGCGGGAAAGTGTCCCCCCGAAGGCCTTCCTCTTCTTTACGTGGGATATGGCCAGTTCGAGCGCCCCCTGAGCAACACCAACACCCTGAGCTGCAACGTGATTTCGTGTCTTGTTAAAAAAATCCATAAGCTGGTAAAAACCCTGCCCTTGCTTTCCCACGAGGTTTGTTAGTGGCGCTTCGACGTTGCTCAGGCTTATTTCTGTTGTATTTGATGCCCTGATACCCAGTTTCCCGTGTATCTTCGTTGCCTCATATCCTGGCTGATTCGTATCTATAAGTATTGCGCTATGTCTTTTATGCGTATTCTTTTCGTCAGGGTCGGTGAGACAGAGGAGAAGGAGATAATTTGCCAGAGACCCGTTTGTGGTGAACATCTTTGACCCGTTGATGATATACTTGTCACCCTGCTTTTCAGCCCGTGTTTTGATGCCTGCTGCATCGCTGCCTGCATCCGCTTCGGTGATACCGAACCCCATAATGGCCTCTCCATTTGCAAGGGGTGGCAGATATTTCTTTTTCAGCTCTTCACTGCCAAAGGCCTGTATCATTTCAGAACCAAAGGTACAGGAAAGAACGGCCTGTCCACATCCCGGGTCAACCCGCCAGAATTCCTCTGATATTAAAGAGTGTTCAAAATATCCCAAACCTGCTCCGTCATACTCCTCTTTTATAAACGTGCCCACAAAACCGTTTTCACAGGCCTTTTTCCATATAGATAAATCAAAATCCTCTTTCTCATCAAATTCCTTTGCCCTTTCCCTGAACTCTCCTTCGGCAAATTCACGTGCTGCCTTTCTAATGTCCAATTGCTCCCGGTTTAGTTCCATGTATATCTCCTTAGTGTGTAATGTTTAGAATCACTATTATATGGTTGCAAGTCAATTTTAGTGGCTGGCAACAGGCACAGGGGCACCGCTTGCCCATCTTTCTTCTGGTGATGACATTTACCCTCCTGAAGATTTTCGAGTTTCTCTGTAAGCATTACCTATCGTTGCTGCTATTTCGCGTTCGCATACTGCTCCCTCAGTTCCCTTTTCAGAATCTTGCCGGCGGCATTACGGGGCAACTCAGGAACGATATGAACTATCTTCGGCACCTTATATCCTGCAATCTTCCCTTTGCAGAAATTAGTGAATTCATTAAGTTCCACTTCGTTTCCATTCTTAAGAACAATAATGGCCGCAACTGCTTCCCCCCATACGGGATGGTGTGCGCCTATTACACATGACTCCTTGACAGCCGGATGGGTGTGCAGAACCTTTTCCACTTCCGCAGGATAAACATTCTCTCCACCGGTAATGATCATATCTTTTAGCCGGTCTATGACCCTGATGTATCCTTTTTCATCAATGGAACACACATCCTCCGTATGAAACCATTCTCCTTCAAAAGCCTTCCTAGTTGCTGCTTCCTTTCGCCAGTAGCCGAGAGACATGCCGGGCCCCCGTATGATCATCTCACCAACACCACCATTCGGAACCGCTTTATTATTTTCGTCAACGACGAGAACTTCCATGTCGTAGCTTGCTCTGCCGCAGGATTCAAGGATATTGTAATCCCCCCTCTCGAAGGCTTCTTTGATATCCCGGATCGAGAGGTTTGTCGTAACACCCGTTGATTCTGTGGTTCCATGGTGTTCGCCTAAGATATTGCCGAAGGTATCTATAAACTGTTTGTAAACAGACGGTATAATGCCCGCGCCGGCAAACCAGAGGGTTCTCCAGCTTGAAACATCGTACTTTTTGTAATCGGGGGAATCGAGCATCATCATTACCATGGGTGTTGCAAACATGCCGGCTGTTAATTTTTCTTTTTCGGTGTTTGATAAGAAGAGGTTCACGTCCCACCGCGCAAAGATATAAGCCGGACATGCCGTGTAGAAACTCCCGAAAAAGGTGTAGTGAGCAGTAATGTGGTACATGGGACAGATAATGAACATACGGTCATCCATGGTTAAATCATTGTTTTTAGAACATACGCGGCCAGCATGATAAAAGTTCGCGTGGGTTTGCATGACCCCTTTAGGAAGTCCTGTTGTGCCGCTTGTATACAAAAATATATAAAGTGTCTAATTGAAGGGATAAACTCTATTATCTTCTCTACAATTTCAACAAACTGTTGCTGAACTAAGAGTATCGTTGGCTCTGCATCAGCAAGCACGGCAGCTATTTCCGGCGGCGCCAGCCTGAAATTACATACAACGAAGATAAGCCCTGCATTCGGTATGTTAATTGCCGATTCCATGTATTCTAAGCTGTTCTGGCTAAGTATAGCCACACGGTCACCTTTTCTTGCCCCTATTTCATACAATGCATTTCCCACCCTGTTTGCCCTATCCTTCATCGCCTGATAGGTTAAAGTTCTATCTCCTTCCACTTCTTTCATTGCGATCTTGTCCGGATATAACATTGCATTTCTGTTTAGCAACGTTCGTATTGTAGAAAATGTTCTTCCTGTTGACATGGGGCGTCCCTCCTTTTTGGGATTAATATTAACTCTTATGTTTAATTGAGCAATTATGATGCCAAAATGATTTTTCCTAATAATAGACCATGTTCCAAGCGTTTTCTGGTTTCCGGTCAGGACGTTTTGCTGTATAAAGTGAATACACGATGTATTCAAAACGGTCAGGGGGGTGTATTGAAAATAGCCACATATAATAATATATTGATTGCAAAATTACATGATTCTATGGTCAATTATTGCCGATGATGGATAACAGGAGAAAAACAAAACAGCAGCTCTTACAGGAGCTGGTTGAGATGGACCGTCGGATTACCGAAAAGCAAAAGGCGGAAAACGATCTGCGTATTCTCAACGAGTTCAATAAGGCCATTATTGATAATGCCCCCGTTGCTATTTTTACCCTTAACAAAGATGGCATGTTCACCAGTATAAATCCTGCCCTTGCCTCTCTTTCAGGCCTGGGTTTGAAGGCTGAAGAAAAACTCATCGGATTCAATTGGCTTAGAAACCAATACACGATACAATGCGGTCTTGCCCGACATATCGAGGGGGGATTGCGTGGTGAACCCTTCCAGTTATCGAATTTCCCTTTTATGAATTACAGGGGTGACAGAAACATCTTCATTGATTTTCAAGGGGTTCCTTTAAAGGGGAAAAACGGAGAAATTGAAGGGCTTCTCTGTATTATTGAGGAAACAACGGACCGAGTGAAGACGCAGGCAAAATTGATGCAGGAAGCAAAGATGTCTGCTATCGGAAAGCTTGCTGCCAGCATTGCCCACGAGTTGAACAACCCTCTTGGCACACTGGTGGCTTACTCTGAACTTGCCGGCAACTGTTTTACGTCGCTTCGGGGGCCAGCGACAAAACAATCTGAATTACAAAAACTTAAGGGGTATCTTAAAGTAATTGAGGAAGAAGCCTTCCGATGCAAAAATGTAACCACTGATATCCTCAGCCTGTTTCAAAAAGAAGGCCTGGAAATCACCAGGATAGACGTCAATCAGCTTCTCAGCACTATTCTTGAACTCATGAATACGGATAAATCGAATATAAGATTTATTATGGAAGTGTCTTCGCCTTTACCTTTTATTATGGGTGACAGAAATGCCCTCCGACAGGTTTTTGTAAATATCATACACAATGCAATGGATGCTACCGAAGGGAGAACAGATGCGACAATATGGCTGCGGACAAAACTGGCCAACAATCTGGTGGTTGTTGAGATAGATGACAATGGAACGGGTATCCCTGCTTCGATCATTGATAGGATTTTTGAACCATTTTTTACAACAAAAGAGCCTAAAAAAGGTACAGGGCTCGGTCTTTTCCTGTGTTATGATCTTGTGAACGACATGGGAGGGACTGTCAAGGCAAAAAGTAAGCCCGGATACAGAACAACATTCACCATTTCTTTCCCGGCACTAAAAATTTAGAAGGATGAACAAAGATGATCCGTGTTCTGATTGTAGACGATGAAACAAGGCTTGTTGATGCCTTTACGGTGCATTTAACCGAAGAGGGAATGAAAATATTTACTGCGTCCAGTGCGCGGGAGGCCCTTTCTGTATTGAAGAAAGAGAACATTGATGTTGTGGTTCTCGATATACGGCTTCCCGACACTGATGGTGTCGAACTGCTTTTGAAACTTAAGCAGATGGAACCCACTACAGAAGTGATAATGCTTACCGGCTTTGCATCAGTAGCCACAGCCATTCGATCCATGAAACTCGGCGCCTATGATTATCTGACCAAGCCATGTAAAATGTCGGAGCTTTCCAGCGTAATTTCAAGGGCGTATGAAAAAAAGATGCTGCAGGTAAAAACTATCGTGCTGGAAGAACATCTCCACAGGATGGGGATTCACGACGACTTTGTCGGGACAAGCAAGGAAATGGAAAAGGTAAGGAATCTCGTCTCGCTGGTGGCCCTTTCTAATGCCCCTGTGCTCGTCCTGGGTGAAACGGGCACAGGAAAAGAACTTGTTGCAAGGGCCATACACGACCTAAGTCCACGATCTCGCCAACCATTTGTTTCCATAAACTCAAGCGCATTACAGGAGACCATGCTTGAGAGCGAGCTCTTCGGGCGTAAAAAAGGGGCATTTACAGGGGCAGATAGTGACAAGCTTGGCCTTCTCGAAATAGCTAATCATGGCACCTTTTTTGTAGACGAAGTGGGCGATATGGGCGTGAGCATCCAGGCAAAGGTTTTACGGGCACTTGAGACGGGTGTATTCAGAAAACTGGGAGACACAAAGGAGACAAAGGTGGATGTCCGCTTCATATTTGCAACCAATAAGGGACTCAAAAGAGAAGTCGAGGAAGGCAAGTTTCGTAAGGATCTCTTTTTCAGGATAAACACCTTTGTTATCAATCTTCCGCCCCTGAGGGAGAAAAGAGAGGATATTCCCCTGCTGATTAACTATTTTGTTAATAAATTTACCAAAGGGGGCAGGAAAAAACGGTTTTCCCAAGGGGCGATAGATATACTTACAGCATACGAATGGCCTGGCAATGTCCGGGAGCTTGCCAATGTCGTTGAGAGATCTGTCCTGATAAGCAGCCATCGTGAGGAGATAGTTGCAGATGATCTTTCCGAAGGACTTAAAAATGAGGTGTCATGCATAATAGATACTGAGAAACCACAGTCAGAAGGCAGGATACTAACGCTTGCCCGGATGGAAGATGAATATATTCAAAGCGTCTTGAGTTCTGTTAAAGGTAATAAAAGCAGAGCTGCCCGGCTTTTAGGTATAAGCCGGAAAAATCTTTACGATAAGATCGGGGCAAGTCTTGGAGAAACAGATAAGGAACCAGAAGATTAAACTGCTACCTAATTCTGGCCAATTAGGGAATACATAAATGCTAATATACCGCTAAATCGGTTAACCCATTTGTTGGATCCCCCTCCGACAGCATTTGACTTAGGACCTTACGCTCTTCAACTCCAGGCACAATACCGCTGATCTCTGCTTCAATCACGGTAGCACCATCTTCTTTGGTAATTGTGACGGATGCTTTGGCTCGACCATTTTGACCTATAGTCGTGATTACCCAACTGCATGTGATCGTTTCACCGACATACACAGGTCCTTTGAATCGGAAATTCATGGCAGACCCCAGCCATCCAATCTGCCCGCCAATCTCGGTAACCATGCTTGCCGTTAGCAGTCCATGGCAAATCGGTGCTGGGAGATTCAGCGCTTTAGCAAAGCGGGCATCGAAATGAACCGGGTTATAGTCTCGCGATATCTTGGCGAAACGAATAACGTCATCATCTGTAAAGATTCGTGAGGTTCTGAATGAGTCCCCTACTTGAAGGCCCTCAGCGGCCCGCTGCCTGAAGCCTACCATTTCTAAGGCGTCCCTTCCGTGATCGCGATTGAAGCATAACAGCGAGATAAGCGGCACGGAGATAGCCGTGTCCGCTTGATTGACTGGTTATCATCTTCCGAAACCTTTATTTTTTTAAACTCTTTCCGATATTCCATGCCTTGCCGAGATTTTCACCGACAGACCAGTAATGATTGTCCGGCATTGTCAGTGTGAACGGATTTACTTTTTTAATATCCAACATATTATCCGTCATATATTTTTCTTCTGTAAAAACCTCTTTAGGCTCCCCTATGTATAGCGTGTTAGACGGCAGTTTGACTGTATCATATAAAGAAAATGACATACAAACCGGACATTCTTCAATCAGTGGCGCTTTGCCTAAATCACCGTAGAAAACATTGAAAAATTCGGATTTATCTGTTTTACCTCCGGAAGCCAGTCCGCAATAATCGGTTTTCTCAATTAACGAAACATCGGGAATATTGATACTGAATTCTTTGTTTTCTTCAATGCCTTTATTTGTATGATGCGGTCCTAATGCTATCGCAAACAAAGGCGGCTTGGAATTGACTCTTGAAACCCAGCCTACAGCCATGAAATTTACTTTCCCCTCAACAACAGAGCCTGCCAATACCATCGGCATTGGATATAAAAAAGCCGAATAACTCTCAATTTTGATTTTTTTCATACTGTCCCCTCCTTGTTATTTGATTACAAAATGAACACAAAGCTCACCTGCCACGCGCTTTTGGGCGGTCAGGTGGAGTGATTAGTTAGAGATTTTATTATTCAAGACGCCTTTTCAAGACGCTCTGCTACCCAAAATTTGATAATAGATTGTCTGGGTACACCCAAACGCCTTGCTTCTTTATCCAGTAATTGAATCATCCACACGGGAAAATCTACATTCACCCTTTTCTGTCCCTGCTCCGGCCGTCTTGCCTTTGACATATCAAGATGCTCGGAAATATCCCCGCCCTCATCAAATTTTTTGTCAAACTCACGAGCCTTCATATATATCAACCTCCTCTTTTCTGGATCGCCGCACCGAAATAATTCTTATCTTTTCAGACCGATAAGTAATAACGCCTGACCAGTACTTCCCTGAAATATTGCCGATTACCAGAAATCTTGGTTCATCGCTGGTTATAACCGGAATCTCAATTAGATCAGGATCATTCCACAGGGTTTGAGCTTCACAAAAGTCAATCCCATGTTTTTCCTTATTGCTGTTACTTTTTATCGGATTAAATTCAAATTCCATAGTATAATTATTATACCTTCGTTATACATAGAGTCAATAAATTTTTTAGGCTAACGTAGCGATCACCGGCCAGCGGAACGCGGGCAAAAACTGCCGGTTGTTTTTTCAGTGGAAGAGAGGGATTGACAGATTGATTCGGACAACTGAGGAAAAAATTCGAATCGGAGAGCTGGCGAATCGGCGAATGAGACCACTAAAGTTGTATTATCCGAATAGTGACAGAAAATATTCCTTAATCTCCGGCGATGCGTGGCTGAAGTCAAATTTATTGATGAAATGTTCTATAGGTAAATCTTTAGCCTCTCTGAAGAGGGCGTCTATCCTGGCACAAACCTCGCCCTGATCGTTTTCCAGCCATGCCGTTGCATGGATATCCCTGTCCTCAATTCTTAGAAACCGGCCCTTGGCAATGTAAGGACTGCCGCACATTACAGGTTTAAAAAATTCCATCTTAGTTTGTCTTGTCATGCTGATCTTTTTCGTTTCCATAAAGATTACATACCAGATAATGACATCCAGAATGCCGAAAATCATCCCACCGTGCAAAACATCCGTATAACCCTCAAAGCGGTTGTCGAGGTTCACATCACAATAGACCAGCCCGGGTTCATACATCATCCGAAGCCTTAATCCGTCTTCCCTGTTAAATCCGCAAAAGAACGAATCCTTATAAACCGGAAGCACACCTTTCATTCTGTTTCCTCCATTTTCAAGTCGTTAGCGATTGGCAAAAAACAACCAAATTTGTTTTTCCCGGCTGACCGCTAACTGCTGAATGCTGAATTTATTGTTTCGCGTTGCGCAATTGAACTTTCGCATTTTCCTTGCGATATGCAGCAATCTCTAACTTACTAACGGTCAAATTTCGCGGCCAGTTCCTCCAGATCACCCCAGCGCCGGTAGGTCTCATCGAGCTCCCTTGTCAACGCTGCTAATTGTTCATTGGCGGCCTTTATTTTCAGGACGTCATTCTTGACGTAGAAATCAGGGGAATTTAAGGTGGCCGTCAGGTTCTGGATGTCCTTTTCCAACGCGGCTATTTTCTGTGGCAACCCTTCCAGTTCGTGCGTCTCCTTATAGGAAAGTTTGCGCTTCTCCCGGGGTGGTCGGGGTTGTTTTTTACTCCCCGGTTTCAGCGAGGTCTGGGATGGCCAGGCTGCGGCGGACCGCTGGCGGAGCCAGTCGTCGTAGCCGCCCACGTATTCCTGAAGACGGCCCTCGCCCTCAAAGACAATCGTCGAGGTGACCATGTTATTGAGAAAGGCCCGGTCGTGACTGACCAAAAGGACGGTGCCGCCGTATTCCAGGAGCCTGTCTTCCAGCAGTTCCATGGTTTCGGCATCGAGGTCGTTGGTAGGCTCATCCAGAACCAGGACATTCGAGGGGACGCTGAAGAGCTTCGCCAAAAGCAGGCGGTTGCGTTCGCCGCCCGAGAGGCTCTTGACGGTGGCCATGATCTGAGCGGGCGAGAAGAGAAAATCCTTGAGGTAGGCGATGACATGGCGCGGTGTGCCGCCGACAAAGACCTGGTCGCTGTCGCCGGCGATATTCTCTTTTATGGTCAGCTTCTCATCAAGTTTGTTCCGCAGTTGATCGAAGTAGGCGATATTGAGGCGGGCGCCTAAGCGGATATTGCCCTGCTGTGGCGCCAGCTCGCCGAGCAGAAGCTTGATAAGGGTGGTTTTGCCCGAACCGTTGGGGCCAATTATCCCTACCCGGTCCCCCCGGATGATGTTGGTGGAGAACTGAGCAACGATCTTACGGTCGTCATAGGAGAAGCTGATTTCTTCGACGTCCGCAACGAGCTTGCCACTACGCTCGGCTTGTTGGATTACCAGTCTGACGCTGCCATCCTGGTCCCTCCGGCCGGCCCGTTCTTTACGCATCTGCAGGAGAGCCCGCACGCGACCTTCATCCCGGGTACGGCGGGCCTTGACGCCGCGCCTGATCCAGGCCTCCTCCTGATTCAGCTTTTTATCGAAATCGTGCCGCTGCTTTTCTTCCGCCTCCAGCATGGCCTGGCGGCGTTCTAAGTATGTAGCGTAATCGCAGGCAAAGGACAGCAGGTGGCCCCGGTCAATCTCCACGATGCGGGTGGCCAATTTCTGGAGAAAGGCCCGGTCATGGGTTACGAAGATGATTGTCCCGTCATACTTCAGCAGAAAGTCTTCAAGCCATAAAATAGCATTGATATCGAGGTGATTCGTTGGCTCATCCAACAGCAGGAGGTCCGGTTCGTTGACGAGCGCCTTGGCCAGAAAAACGCGGCGCTTCAATCCGGCCGACAGGAATTGGAAGAGGGCGTTGGCATCCAGTTCCGTCCTTGCCATTACCGCCTCGACCCGCTGGTGGTAGCGCCAGGCGCCGGATGTCTCCAGCCGGTGTTGAATCTCGGCGAGCTTTTTGAGCAGGCCGACATCGCTTGTCTGGGTCATCTGGTTGGTCAGGGTGCGGTATTCCCGGAGCAGATCCAGATGCTCCTGACTGCCCGAGGCCACTACATCATAGACCGTTCCGGGCAGGTCGTCGGGGACCTCTTGGGGCAGCATGGCGACGCGGAGATTGACGGCCCTGATGATCGCGCCCTGATCGGGAACGATATCGCCGCGGATCAGCCTCAGGAGCGTGGATTTACCGGCGCCGTTGCGGCCTGACAGCCCGATTCGCTCGCCGGCATCAATCTGCAGGGTAGCGCCGTCTAAAAGCAGCGGCCCGCCAAAGCTTACCGAAATATCATTGAGCGCGATTATTCCCATAGTCTTAATTATCAACCCTGTTCCACATATCTGCAACCGGCGACCTGTGTCAAGCAGGAAAACCCTTTTACTTGACAGCGCACAGCTTGCTTCATATACTCCACACATGGATGACCACGGGCATCAGTCTGGCGGCGAGGGGAAAGGCGCCGATTTCAAAGACCCTGCAGGAGACCGGTGACGATCGCACCCGGGCCTCCGGCATCAACCGCCGCACCCGGCAAAATAAACTCAAGGAGTACGGTATCCAATGAATAATTTCAAGAACATCACCCTCCAGCAATTGGAAAGTCTCATTGCCCTGGTTGAAGTGGGCAACTATACCAAAGCGTCGGTTAGTCTCTTTCTCTCGCAGTCTGCCCTGACCAAACATATTCAAAACATGGAAGACGCGGCAGGAACGAAGCTTGTTCAGCGGAGCAGCGCCGGAATTACCCTGACGCCGGAAGGGCAGGTTCTTTACGGCTATGCCAAGCGGGCAGCGCGACTGCGGGACGAAGCCCGAGAGCGCGTGGAACGACTGAAAAATCAGGATTCCGGTCATATCTACATCGCCGCCAGCACGACGCCGGCGACCTATATTCTTCCCCAATTGCTGACATATATGCTGCCCGCGCATCCGGAGATAAAAGTACATATCCAGATGCATGACAGCGAAGAAGTTTTACAGATGGTGCTTAACAATCAGGCCGAGATCGGTTTCATCGGGAAGGAGACAGCAAATAAAAAAATTGAATCGGTGCGACTTTGCCGGGATAAACTCGTGCTGGCCGTTCCCCCGCAGCATCGGCTTGCCGGGCAACCGTCCGTGACCATTGCCGAGCTTGCTCAGGAAGCCTTTGTCATCCGGGAGCATGGTTCCGCAACGAGGGCTATTTTTGAAGGCTTCCTCCAGCAGCAGGGCGGCAATCGCCTGTCCCAGTTTAGCGTGATTTGTGAAATGGGAAGCACCGAGGCCGTGAAGGAAGCCATCTTGGCCGGTCTCGGCATTTCGATTCTTTCTGTTTTTGCCATCAAGCGTGAGCTGGAGCAAGGTTTGCTCATGCCGGTGGACATCGCCGCCTGTTCCATGGAGAGACATTTTTATATTATCTACCGGAAAAATTTTCCTTTTAGAAAACATCACCGGCTTTTTCTGGAAATTATAAAAAAACTATCGGCGTCGCTGGTAATCTCATAACAAACACCGCGAGGAATGACAAAATCTCTTAGCTAAGCCATCCAAAGTGATGTTTTCCGCGATCTCATCATGAGGAATGAGCAGATAACGCCAGGGTTTGCCTCCGTTACTGAGGGCATGGTTCGATGCGTTGGCGCACCACGCAACGGCAATCTTCTTTTTAGCCAAAACGATGGCATCTTCCATCTGGTTCTTGGCTTTTGGTTCGAGCATGAAAATCGTTTCCGACGTCTCGGCCACAAAATCCGGCTGATATTCGAGGTGATCGGCGCCAACACGATAAAAAATTTGAAACTGGCCCTTGGCGGGTTTGAACCATTTGATGGTATCCCTGTCGAGGATCACGGCCAGCTTACGTTCCGCCTCCGAGGCGAACTTTTGCACGGGATAGAGGCACCGGGTGAAACCATTGAAGAGATATTTCGCCATGTTGCTCTTATCTGAGGGAGACACATGGTAATCAAGGGGCGGCTCCGTTATGGAATATGTATAGGCGCTTTCCTTAAGCTCGGTATAGCCTTTGCTGATGATCACTTCGTACCCGGCCACATCCTCCCAGTAATGGGTTAGCATCTGCGAGTGTATAAACCGCGCGATATCACGCTGATAGCAGCGAAGCACCTTGCGCGTGTCTTCCTCGGAAAGATAGGTTTTAAAATGTTCCACTGTCTGTGCGGCCAGATCATAGAGCAGATCGGCATGGTCGTCATAGGAAATATCATCGAAATCAACCAGGCCGCTAACCACATAGTCCTCTAAACGTGATTCCTCAATTCCGCCGCGGCTCAGCGCCAGCACTTCTAATTGATGGGTCCGGAGGTGTTGAATCCATAGCTCGTCGGAGACGGCCGGATATTTCAGCGCCTCCAAGGACAGCATAAAGGGTTTGAA